>CAZSLS010000036.1:0-40638 GCA_964607575.1 uncultured Planctomycetaceae bacterium
GCGGGTGGCTTGGGCAGAAGATCTGTTTCTTGACACATTTGGGCGTCACGTGGGATCGATCGGACTATTGGTCTGCTGCGGCTGCTGAAATTGACCGGCTTGTCCTGGTTATGCGCTGTGCTGAGAAGGCGAAGGTCCTCAATTTGTCAGACGAAGCGGGGGCTGCCCTTGGTAAGCTCGTCGGATGCTTCGCGGCCGGTGGATGGTGGACATCCAAAGATGGTGCGCGTGAGCGTGCTGCCTGCCAACAGGCCCGGCGCGAAAAGGACGAATTCACCGGCGACGAACCTGGTCCTGGCGATGCGCCGTTCCAGCCACATTTGTTGCTCGAGTGTGATTCGGTATATTCGGCCGCACCTACGGTGATCAATCAACTCGACGGGGTGTTGATGCAAACTGCTGTGGCCATGGACAATCTGGACCTATGCAGGCTTGGCGTATCACTCTCGGGATTTTGCTACCGCAGTACATCGCAGTTGGGCCTGCCATTTATTGAATCAGTGCTTGATAACCTCGCTGCTCGTGGCGTGACCGACTTGCAAGCCGAGAATGAATTCAGGCGGGCTGTGGGCTTATCCGAGGTCACTAAGGATCGTCTTCCGCGGTCACTTACTGATCCTGCCCCCGTCCCGCCTTTGGTCCTGGAGGACATCACTGCCGCTCACAACAGCCAATATTCCTTTCCACGCTACCGTACCGATATGACAGATCATTGCGACCTGGTGTTGGGCTGTGTCTTCAATCGTTTCGATATTGCGGTTCCGCCGGCGGAGAATGATGCTTTGCAGTATCCGGAGTTGCCGAGGCTGAAGAAAAAACTTCAGGCCAGTTCTGTCAAGGCGACGAAATCCTCGGGCAAGACGAACCTAGCCGAGCAAACAAAGTTCTGGTCCGAGGAGGCAATCGAGTACCTCGGGTTAAACCGCCTTGGGCTGGCGCGTCCTGACATGGCTCTTCAGCGATTGATTAAGAAGGGGGTGCTCAGGCCAACGAAAATCGGCGGGCGGCTCATGTTCAAGAAGGTGGAGCTTGATCGTGTTCTCGAAAAAGGGGACCAAGCGCCTCGACGGGGTAGACCGAGAAAAGATGGAAAATAATTTTCATTCTGCGGCGATTCTGCGGCGTTAAAAGAGATTTGCTTTATTGCGAATTTACTCGGCGCACGAAAAAACCCTTGTTTCCAAGGGCTTTTTCACGGGTGGCTGAGGGGATTCGAACCCCCGACCCCCTGGACCACAACCAGGTGCTCTAACCAACTGAGCTACAGCCACCATCTCTTGTCCCGGGTCGGGAGCGAAGTACTATACAGATGCGAGCCTCGCCGGTCAAGGGCAATGTCGCCCGGCGATTGGAACTCCCGGGCTAGTGGTGTTTGGCGAGGGCTTTTACCGCTGGGGTCAGGGCGAAGCGGACGAACATGGCGCCGTCGCCTCTTTTCTTGCCGACCGTCTTCAAGGCCCGCTGTATCGCCGGTAGGGCGGGGCGGGCTTTCTCTCCGAGCATCTGTAATGCTCGAGCTGCGCGGACGGCCGCACGCGCGTTGGCCCCTTCGAGTTCTGTCGACAGAAGCGTCAGGGCCTTCTTGTCGCCTGTGAGGTCCGCCATCGCCCACGCCGCTTCGATACGAACCGCCGGCGCCGAATCGCCCATGGCGCCGAGGATCGCTTTGGAGCCCGCGGCCCGCAGACCGACCGCTGCCCAATACCGCACCGCACTGTCGGCGTCCTTGAGCAGCTTGAGTTGCTTGTCTGTTGCCTCGCCTCCGGAGCCGACGAGTTCGGCGGCGTCTATGATCTGTTCGAGCGGCGGGGCCTTGTCGCTTCTGGCCAGTTCGTACGCTGTGGTGCCTTTTATCCGCTCGGCCAGATCGCATTCGGGTATGAAGCCCATGTCCTTCACATCTAACATCCACGCACGCAAGAGTTTTCGCATCTTCTTGACGCGAGCGGTCTGCTGCGGATCGCTCGCCAGGTTGTTGATCTGGTGGGGATCGTTGGCGGTGTCGTAGAGTTCTTCGCGAGGACGGGTCGGTCCGGCGTAGTGTTTTTGTGCCGTTGTGGTGAGCTTGCCCGCGGCCGCAAGTGCGGTGATGTCTTTGCGGATTTCGCCCATGTCGGAGTAGAAGCTCGGTTGGTTGTACGACAGGTGGGGCATGTAGTTCCGCACGTAAAGCCAGTTGCTGTCTCGCACGCACCTGGCCAGATCGTATGCTTCGTCCACGCGATCTCTGGCCGCGTAGATGTGCGTTTGCGGTTTGGCGGATTTGGGTCCCAGGAATACCTGCCCCTGCATGTACTTGGGCGGTTCGATGCCCAGTATGCTCAGCAGCGTTGGTGGGAAGTCCACGAAGCTGAGCATGCGGTCGATCGTTTCGCCCGGTTTGGCTGGCGCCAGATGCTGATACTTCTTCGGGAAGCGGATCATCAGCGGTACGCGGAGCCCCGAATCGAGCACCAGGCGTTTGTGTCGCGGCAGGCCCGCCCCGTGATCGGAGTAGAAGAACACGATCGTCTCGTCGGCCAACCCGTCGTCTTCGAGCTGCTTGAGGATCGCCGCGGTGTTCTTGTCCATCACCGAGATGCAGTCGTAATATCGCGCCACGGTGCGGCGCGTAATTGGCGTGTCGGGGTAGCAGGGGGGCAGGGGGGCTTTGGCGGGGTCGTGTCGCTCGGACTCGCTGAGCTTGCTCTGGACACCCCTGGCGAATTGGGCGTAGGGCATGACCATCGACCGCGACTGGTGTGTGACCATATTGTTGAAGATTGCGAAGAACGGTTGGTTGGCTTTCTTACCGCGCCAGTGGGCTTTGCTGCTGCATTGGTCCCAGCATGCCTTTATGAGCTTCGATGCGTTCGATGTGTTGTAGTCGGTCTTCACGTTGTTGGTGCAGTAGTAGCCCGCATCCCGCAGATACGACGCGGTCCCCTTGAACTCAGGCGGAATCGGAAACTGCGATCGCAGATTCGACGTTCCCATCGATGTCGCGATAACGCCGGTGACCAGACACGATCGCACTGGCGAGCAGACCGGCGCGGTGGCGAACACGTTGGTGTATCGCACCGATTCGGCGGCAAGACGGTCGATATTCGGAGTCGTCGCGTATTTGTCGCCATAGCAGCCAAGATTGGGACTCATGTCTTCGACGGTGATCCAGAGTACGTTAGGGCGCTTGACCGGTTTGGCGCCGATGGCAGACCCCGCGGCCAGGAATCCGACCGCTGATGCTCCAGTTACGCGAAGGAAATCGCGCCGACGATACTGAGGTGTATTGCAGTTCATGCCCGTGACTATATCCGCCGCCGACACGCCGCGTCAATCAGCGGCTTTGCTTACGAACCATATCGGGCTGGTCCAGGCGAGTTCTTCGTCGACGGCTTGAATGCGGGTGTAGTACCACAGCAGTTTTTCTTTGGGCGGGTTCTTGTCCGTCCAGTCCAGTTCGACCTGCTTCTTACCCGGTTTTAGCGTGTGGACGATGCGGTTATTGCAGAAGATCACCAGTTCCCTGATCTCTCTGGCCGCCATCGCCTTTACGTGAAATGCGATCTGCCCGTCGCCGCGCTTTACCTTATCGCCCATCATTGCCGATCCGCTGCTGAGTTGCAGCGCCATCTTCGCTCCGCTGGTTCCGTAGCAGTGGCGTGCGCGGACGGCCTGGAGAATCGCTTTTCGCGTCAGTTCTTTTGCCCAGACGCCCACCTTGCCGTTTCCCCCGCCGTGGTCGGGGCTGGCGATAACGCCGATGATGATACCCCTGGCCCATGCGTCGTGGAGGTAGTATCTCGCGAACGGGGCGCCGCTGCGCGATTGTCGCGGGCAGCCGAGGTACTCGTAGCTCTGGCGAGCCTGGAAGATTTCAGCCACCGGCTGGAGGTGCTCGTGGGTGAAGCTCCAGTCCGTCGGCGGATTGCCCCTGCCCTTGTGCTGCCAGTCGGCAAGCTGGTGTGGGATCGTAATGAACTCGGTCCGGCTGGCCTGGAGCTGGTCCCAGAGCTGGCGGGGATTGATGTCGCCGTCCATCGCGTCGTAGAACCGCTTGTGGTAAGGGTCCAGGAAGATCAGATTGCGGTGCCCGTACCGCAGCGGCGTCTTCGGGCCGACCGCCGCTCCGCCGGCGGGGGGGTTCTTCTTGCTGGTCCACTCCTGTCCGAGGAAGGCGACGAATCGCCCGGGATCGTGATTGGCCCGCGTCTGCTCGCCGTTGTAGGCCCATTGCGGGCGATCGAGATTGTATCCGTGATCGGTAAGGGCCGCGAAGTCCAGGCGCTCGATGTCGCGGACGTTTGCGAAGAGGTCGTGCCCCGGCGGATTCACAGCTCGCCCGCAGATCGACAGGTCGGTGTGATCGTGGAAGTCGCCCCAGTAGAGCTTCAGTTGGACCGAGTTGTGCTTCCAGCTTTGGCGGGGAAAGTCGGCGTTGACCAGGGCGGTTTTTTCGGTAAGGGCGAAGTCGGTTTCGGGCATCTTCAGCGGTTGGGTTTGCAAGAGTGCCGCATCCGGTAGCGTTCTTTTAGGCAGGGCGACCGCAGCCACCCCGCTGTGCCAATCGGCGCCAACGCCTTGCCGTGCATTAATGTCATCGAATTGTACAGCGGCTACGGGTCCGCGGGGCGTATCGACGGTTGCTATCGGGCGCCACCGACCCTGCTGACGCATCAGGGGGTACGGCTTGGACCACTGTTTGCCCGAATAGCACCACGCTATCGGGTCCCAGCCGGCATGCTGTCCGCCCGAGCGGCGAACCAGAAGCCACAACCGCCCCTTGGCGTCGAAACATATTTGCGGGCGCAACAGCTTGGCTCGGGGTGTGGAGACTCTTTCGAACAGCCCCAGCGGAGCCGCAGGTTTCTTCCCGTCGATACGGGCCACTGCGACCCGCTGATCTTGCGGAGCGTTGAGCTTCATTGCCTTGTAACTCTGCGCCTGCCACGCCATCCACACCTGATCCTTGAATGCAGCCAACGCCGGATGACGCTCGATGCGGGCGCCGCTGGTCAGGCGGCGCTCGGGCGACCACTTACCATCGCGATATTCAGCCCCGTAGATATTCGCGCCGCCATTGCGGATCGAATCCCACGCCGCAAAGAGTGATCCGTCGGCGCGGGCGACCATCGCGGGATTGTAGCTGTTGGACGCCGCGTTGCTGAGGCGTCGGGGTTTGCTCGTTGCGTCGTGGCTTATCCAGCACGCGTTGATCGAGCGGGCGAGCCCTGAGTTGCATACCCAAAGCACCCAGACCCGATCGCCGGCGAAGACAGCGGTCGGGGAAATGTTCGCGTTGCCCCCGGCGTCAAGATAGCGAATGGCGGGTTTGGCGGTTTTCGAGTTCACCCGGGCCGCGGCGATTCGCCAGCGGTCGTTTTGCTCGGCGGCGAATGTCACCACGCATCCGCTGGCGAGGGCGGCAATGCTCGGGGCGCCCAGGCCGGTAAGGCCCGGCGGCTCGATCGAGCAGATTCTTATGCGTTTGTCGCCTTCGATACGGTAGACCGAGATTCGCCTGCGGGGCAGGGGGCGGTCCAGCATCGCCAACCACACTACGCCTTTTCCATCGCAGGCGATGGAGGGAAAGTCCTCAACGATTTCAGGCGGTAGGGGCGGGGCTTTGGTTTCGATCAGTACAAGATCGTCTATCCACACGCGTCCGGGCTTTCCGCTCCAACCGGCAGGAGCGACGATGTCCACCACGCCGCGAGTATCGTTGCCCATGCGATAGACGCCAGTTACCTGGCGCCACTTGTTCATCGCCGGGGCCGCGGTTTTGCCGATTCGCGTGCGGGTCTTCAGGCCTTTGCCTGTGCGGACGAACATGGTAGCCGCCGTGCCGCGCTGGCCTAGTATCCAATACGAGACCTCCAGCAACTTGCCCTTAGACGACTCGAACGGAATCCTCAGGAAGCATCCGGTTTTCGGTTTGTCTACCGCGCCCGTCACCGATCGCTTGCCGGTTCGGCTGCGTCTTGTAGTGACCGTGTAGTCGTCAATGTTGGGCGGGGGCTGGGCCTCTTCAAAGCTGGTACTGTAAAGCACGCGGTCATCCGCGGACGCGGCGGCCGGCCAGAGTGTCGCCGTTGCAACCAACACTGCGATTGCCTGCCTGTATCTAACATATTTCATGCCCGTGACTATATCCACCGCGGCTGCGCCGCGTCAATCCCGCCATAGAAACCTGTTTGCAGCGATGATACAATCATCGAACAAGGAGCCTGCAGATGAAAACCACACGTGCTTTCGCGTTGGCGGTCGGTGGGGTAGTTTGTCTGGTTGCGGCCGCGATCTCTACCGCCGACGCCAAGGCAGCCCCCAAGCGTCGACCCCGCCGGTCGAACCCGGCGATGAAGCCCATAACCGATACGCCGGGGCTGTCGCGGGTGCTGCTGATCGGCGACTCGATCTCGATCGGCTACACGCTCGACACCCGCGCCATACTCAAGGGGAAAGCCAACGTTCATCGCATCCCGACCAACGGCGGACACACCGCCAAAGGCCTGGCGGAGTTGGACAAGTGGCTGGGCAAGGGTAAGTGGGATGTGATCCACTTCAACTGGGGCCTGCACGACCTGAAATACGTGGTTCCCGGCACGGGCCGGCTTGCGGCTCCTCCGAGGGGCAAGCGGGTGACGCCGGTCGAGAAATATGCCGCGAACCTGACCGAGTTGGTGAAACGAATGCAGAGAACCGGCGCAAAGCTCATCTTTGCGACCACCACGCCTGTGCCCAAGGGCGCCGGCGGACGCATTGCGGGGGATGCGAAAGTATATAACACCGCCGCGGTCAAGGTGATGAAGGGTTGCGATGTCCCGGTAAACGATCTATACACATTTGCTCTGCCGAAACTCAAAACGCTCCAGCGGCCGGCGAACGTGCATTTCTTGTCCGAGGGCTCCAAGGCGTTGGCGAGCCAGGTGGCAGCGAATATCCTCAAAGCCCTGGCTCCTCCCAAACCGACGGTCAAGGATGCCGTCGGGACCATCAAATGGACGCCCCTTGCCGCCCTGACTGACGAGTTCAACGGCGCCAAACTCGATGAGACCAAGTGGCATCCGAACAACCCCACATGGAAGGGGCGCCAGCCGGGCTTCTTCAGTAAGAAAAACGTAACTGTTGTCGGTGGCAAGCTTAACATCACAATGAAAGCTGAAACTCTCCCCGATTTACCGAAAGGATACAACACATTCACCTGCGGGGCGGTAAAGAGCAAGACCAAGGTACTCTACGGTTTCTTCGAGGCCAGATGCCGAGCCATGGACTCACGCGGGTCCAGCGCGTTTTGGTTCTACGATAGCACAAAGGAGATTTGGACAGAGATCGACGTGTTCGAGATCGGCGGCAAGGCGCCCAAGCACGAGCGCGCCGTACACATGAACGTCCACGTATTCCACACGCCTACCGAAAAGAAGCATTGGTCCAAAGCCTCCACTTGGAAGGCCCCGTACCGTCTGGCAGACGACTACCACACTTACGGTCTGGACTGGAGCAAGGAGTCAATCAAATTCTACATCGATGGCGTCCTGCGCCGAACGGTCAAGAACACCCACTGGCATCAGCCCCTGTACCTGAATTTCGACAGTGAAACGATGCCCAAATGGTTCGGACTGCCGAAGAAGGAAAACCTTCCATCGACTTTCAGCATCGACTACATACGTGCATGGAAACGCGCCGAGTGACCGCGGTTATTTCTCGAATACTACCGCTTTGGGCGGTGTCACGAACGCGGTGTAGCGTTGGGACATTTCTTTGCGGTCGGGCATGTCGCCTTTGGCGACGTAGAAACGGTACCGCAGTTCGAGCGTTTCGCCCTTGGCGACGGGTTTCTTGAAGTACGCGCCGAACCGCCCGTAGTCGCGGTAGGCAGAATACTTGTTGCCCTTGGGTATCGACGGGTGGGAGAGGTGCTGGACGTGATACTGTTTGTCGTTGAGCTTGTACGTCAGCGCCACCCATGGCAGGTCCAAAACCTTCTGGGGCTTGACGCCCTCTGCGTGGAACAGGTACTTCGCTGATTTGTTCTTGGCTACATCGTTGTGCGGGCGGTATTGGCAGCCCGCGTGTTCGGGGTCGCCGTCGAGTACTATGTCGCTGCTGACGGCGGTGAGTTTCGTGTGGAAGTCCAGCAGCAGAATCGCCGAGTTGCCCTGGTTGTATACGGTGATTGTTCGCTGTTCGGAGATTATCGGTTTGTCTTCGCCCTCGTTCCAGTTGATCAGGGTGGTGTATCGCGCCAGGACGGGCCCGGCGGCCTGCTTTGCGAACTTCTGGTGCCTTTGCGTCACGCCTTTCATGTGCCACGTGTCGTAGCTCTTCCCGTTGGCTTTGGTCCTGGAGAATCCGATGAAGATACCGCGGTGGTGAGTGAACCTCCCGCCGGCGCCCTTGGTCAGGAACTTCTCGCCTTTCTCGTCGAATACGTGGTTGTAGACCTTGTACGTGATGTGTTTCGTCTTGTCGTCGGTCGTGTCTCGTTCGTACATGTAGCGCGTGACCGGTTTGGAATTCAGCGCGACGTCCAGGTGCTTGCCCGCCGTATCGCGAAACGAGAAGGTTTCTTTGAGTTTCGTTTTTCCGTCCGCCAGAGTCGCGGTCCAGAGGTTCGCTTTGTTGGCCTTGGTGGCGGGGATGATCCACCACAGTTCCCTACCGCTTTCGCCGTCAACGATCTGTCCGGGGATTGACTTCCCGCCGCCGTCTTGCTGGAGCGTTACCGTGATGGCTCGAGGATTAGCTTTCGCCAGGTCGCCGGCGAGCTTGACCGGCGTATGGACGGGAACGTTTACTCCGTCGGCCTGTGAGGTGACCTTAAGATTGATTGTCCCTGCCGCCGCCGGGCAGCAGAACGTCGCGGTCAGAAGTAGCGAAAGGACGAGGGCAAGAGATTTCTTTGATGCCATGATTTTGAGTCTCCATTCGTGTTGTGGTCTTCGAGTGCGGGAAAGTTACCCTATATCACGGTCAATCCTTAGTCAAGGCAAGAACGATGCTGTCGGTGTGTCGGGTTATCGTTCAATCGCTTTTGCTGTGAACGTCAGGCCGGACTTCGGCGAGATCGTCTTACCGCCCGCGTTGTGTTTGCGCCCGTCGATGTAGAGCTTGTCCAATTCAAACGAACCGTATACCGGATTGATACTCACCGTGCATGATCCGTCGGGTTTTGCCCGAAACTCGATCGTGCCCCACGCCTTACCGGTCGAGAAGAACATTCTCAGGTTATCCCGTCGCACCTTGGGACTCAGCCACATCGCCTTGTCCACCGCCGAATAACGAAAACCGGTGATCGCCAGCAGTTGGGAGTAGTTCGCCAGTGAACGAGCATAGTAGCTTCCGCACTGGGGTTGTGAGTAGGGATTGCGTTTGTATCCGTTGTGGCGATCGCGCAGGGCCTTGGTGGCGGCGAGCCCTTCGAGGACATAACCTTCATAGATCAGGTTTGCCGCGACCTGGTCCTCGTATCCGACCATGAAGGTATCGGCGTAGTAAAGGTCTTCTCGTGGACGCCCGCCCTTGGGCCAGGTGCAGATCAGCACACCCGCATCGTCGTTCAATTGGAACAAGCACGAGGTATTGAAGTGATCGGCGCAGCTTTCGAGGAAGTTGTAGCGGAACAGCGAACCGAGCGCCTTGCGAATGTTGTTGCGATCGTAGATATACCCGAGGCCCATCATGCTCGACCACCACTGCCCGATAAGTTGCTCGCTGATGCAGCCGTTGTTGTACGGACGACCGGTCTTGCTGGTCTGTTGAAAGTAGTACTCGCCGTTGAACAGATGCTTGTCGGTGAGCCGGCGGGCGTTGTCGAAGAGTTTCCGATAGGTTTTCGCCGCTGCCTCATCACCGACCGTTCGGGCCATCTTCTCACCGGCCAATAATGCAACCTGGTACATGCTTCCGGTAAACGTGTTCCAACTGTTCAGGTTCAGATCGAGTGTGTTGTGCTGCGGTTGGGTCATCATACCGTCGCGGTCGGGGTCCCATGCTTTCCAGGCGTATTCGAGCGATTTCTTCACATCCGGCCAGATCTTCTTCAACCACGCGTTATCGCCGCAGATCTGCCACTCGCGATAAACTCGCATGATCGTGCCAAACTGCCCGTCGGCAGCGGCGTTGTATATGCGTTTGGTCGGGCGGGGTTTGGCGTCGGCTTTGAGCCGAAAGGCCATGTGCCCGTCGGGTGTCATGCGGTGATTGTAGTCCCATTCACGCGTGCGCTGCTCGATATCGGGGAAGAGATAAGCGATGGACTGCGCGTAATGCCAAACGTGCAGGCACGTACCGGCGCAACATCCACTCTTCTGCCCGCACCCTTCCCAGCCCCACATGGCGCCGCTGGGCATCCGAAAAACCGTCTGCGATCGCAAAACCGCCAGTTGCGTCGAAACCGCTTCGGTTACCACGCCGGGGACGTTTGTGTCAAACAGGCACTTCTGAAAGTCGCGGGTTTGTTTCAGCAGACGCTTCTGGTGTTTAAGGAAATAGTCGCTGACAGCCACGGCGCTCTTGAATCGTGCGGCATAGTGGTATTGCGTACCATGACGATTGGGCAGGTACCACGTGATTATGTAGGGAATCGTTTTTGTTTCGCCTGGCTTGAGGTCGAAGGCGATGGCGAATGTGGAGATACCGCTGGCGCCATTCTTGCTGGGAGGGAGTTTGCCCTTAATAACGAAGTCCTTGATGAAATAGTTGAAACCGCCCTGGCCGTGCCAATGCGCGGCGTGCCAGCATAGCGTCGATCCGAACGCCCTGGCGGGAATCGAGTAGGTCATTTTCCCCTCGCCGGTGATAGCCCGCGTAAGACCGTCTTTCGTTTCGATGCGCGTTTTAGCCCCGACGAGGCTTTGTTGCGAGAAGGCGAGTTTGGCGGCGATCTTCTTGTCGGACGTGTTGGTCATGCGGATATTCACAACCGCCACGGGCAGTGATGAATCGTCGCTGTTGGCGGGAATGAAAGGCGACCAGCCTTCCACCTCGGCGGAAACGGGGAAGCCCGGATCGGTCAGAACCACCTTTGCAAACGGAAAACGCCCGACAAACTTCACTTTCTGATACCGTGGCAGACCGGCGGCGAATTTGTACCTCACGCCCATCCCGTAACCGCCATCGGAATACATCGCGGCTCCATTGCCCATCAGGTTTTCGGTGATACGGCCTTCGAGTATGCGGAATTTCGGCTTGGCTTGCCCGGGCTCTTCGATGCGTAATCCGATAAACGTAAAGTCAGGTCGCGTTTGCGCGTTGGGGCGATCGCCCACCTCCCAGTCCACCAGCGCGCCTTTACCGTTCATGGCGATGTTGCCTGCCCCAACCCCTCCGATCGGAAAGCGTATCTCGCGAAGGGAACTACCGGTGTATGTATCGCGCACTTTCGGTGTCAGCAGCATTTTACTCGTGTAAGGCAGTGGTTTGACCGTTTGCGTTGGCCGCTGGCCTGCGGTGGCGTGCGTGTTTGGCGCAATCCACACTGCAATAAGGCTTACCGCTAACAGGAGGGGACCGAAACGGGCGCGCGAAACAGGCTTCTGCAACAGCGGGAATCTCCTTGTCAGGGTTCTTATAACTCTTTTGGTTCTCGTGGCTTTGCGTCGAGTAGACATGATAATAGTCTCCTTTTAGTACCCGTTCGGGCGAGATATCCAACTCTTGGATGACCTCGCCTCCGGGCTCTGTCAGTGAGGAACGTCGGCGTTAACGGTATCATGCTGATTCTCGGGTTCTTGTCCAATAAAGATGGCGGACCTGCCGCTTGCCGGTCAGCCCTTTGCCGATGGACACGCCGGGGCTTGAGAATTATCTCCCGCGGAGCCCCGACTAGTGCCGATATTCATACAGGTTTACCGGAATCCTGTACGGTGTGTCCTTTATATCTGAATCAGCCGAAATAACTCGACCGGGAGTGTTCCGGCGAGCCCCAAAGAATCTTCGTTTTCTGTTTGCACTTTGTAGAATGACCCGTACAATGCCCCGGCTCGACCACCGTGGCGCCAGCGCCCCGGAAAGCGGAGGGTCATCCCGGACGACGTGCCATGAAGATGGCTGTCGAGGAGAATTGTATTATATGATACGCCATGCTGACGGAAGTAACTCTGCCCAAAATGCGCCATCCGGCGCCTTATCTGTTCATCCCCTCGCCTCAGAGGCGAAAGTCCTGCTGACGAGCGTATTCGGTCCGTACGCCCAGGACGATGAATACAGCCGCGCCGTCAACCCGATGGAGCTGTACCACAACCAGGTTACTCGCGAGCAGGGTCCCTTCTCGCTGCGGATGTTTCATCGCAGTTGGGGGATCATGCTCATCCATGCGAACATCCAGGCTCCGTGTACTCTGCTTGACTTTCCCGTATACGATCGTTTCGTCAGTGAGATCCGCGACAACGAATACGATATTATCGGTATCACCGGTATTACGCCGAATCTCGCCAAGGTCCGCAAGATGTGCGAGTTGGTGCGCGAACATCGCCCCGGCGCCACTATCGTCGTCGGCGGGCACATCGCCAACATGCCCGACTTGGGCGATCTGATCGATGCGGACATCATCGTCAAGGGCGAGGGCGTGCGCTGGTTCAGGGGTTTCCTTGGCGAGGATACGGACCAGCCGATCAACCATCCGCTGATTACATCGGGCTTCGGTACGCGAAATGTCGGCGTGCCCGTAAAAGAGGTTCGCGGTGACGTGGCGGCTACCCTGATCCCGTCGGTGGGCTGTCCGCTGGGGTGTAACTTCTGCTCGACGTCGGCGATGTTCGGCGGAAAGGGAAAGTTCGTCAACTTCTACGAGACCGGCGACGAACTGTTCGACGTGATGTGCCAGCTTGAAGAGGCCTTGGGCGTAAGCTCATTCTTCGTGATGGATGAGAACTTCCTGCTCCATCGCAAGCGGGCGCTGCGCCTCCTGGAGTTGATGGAGGAACACGACAAGGCATGGGCTCTGTACGTGTTCAGTTCGGCCAATGCGCTTCGCAAGTATACCATCGAGCAGCTTGTGGGCCTGGGCATATCGTGGATATGGATGGGCCTCGAGGGCGAAGACAGCAAGTACACCAAGCTTCACGACATGGACGCATACGAGTTGATTGGCGAACTTCAGTCGCACGGTATTCGTATCCTTGGTTCGTCGATAATCGGGATGGAGGAGCACACTCCCGACAATATGGACGAAGCTATCGACTACGCCGTCCAGTACAATACTGATTTTCACCAGTTCATGCTCTACACTCCGATCCCGGGCACGCCGCTGCATGCCGAACTTTCCGCCGCCGGGCGGATGAAGGATCCCAGCGAGTACGACAACATCGATATTCACGGGCAGTACATATTCAACTACCGCCACTCGAGCATTCCCGCCGGGGACGAGACCGAGTTTCTCCGCAAGGCGTTCGTGCGGGACTTCAAAGTCAACGGGCCCAGCGTCGCGCGGATAGTGCGGACCACTCTGGCCGGTTGGAAACGATACAAGAACCATCCCGACGCTCGAATCAGACGCCGTTACGAATGGGAGTCCAGGGAGCAGGCGACGACCTACGCGGCGCTGATGGGTGCGGTAAAGCGCTATTACCGCAAGAACCCCGAGATGCGTGCGAAGATGGGAGCCATTCTGGACGACCTCCACGCCGAATACGGGTTTAAGGCCCGCTTTTACGGTGCGGTTGGCGGGATGTATCTCTTGCGGAAGATCCGCAAGGAAGAGAAGCGCGTCGCTGCGGGTTGGACCTGGGAGCCCCAGACGTGGTACGAGAAGAATCTCCGCGCCAAGGCCTTCGACGGGACCGATGTGGACCTCGCCCGCAGCGTCCTTGCTCGCGTTTCGGCGGCGTCGTCAACCGACCAGGTCGATCTGCCCGAAGAAGAGACCGTCGTCAGCTAGCGACCGATCCGGCGATTTGAGGTTTTTGAGTCCGAGTTACTTTTCGAATGCCATCACCTCGACGAGGTGGCGGCCGGTATTGGCCGAGTTGTGCGTCTGCGTGACTCGGAGGTAGCGCACTTTTCGCGGGGCGAAGCGGCAGGTGTATCCCTTAACAGTTGACAGTGTCTTGTTGTCCCGCCTGTCGGCGGCCAGCTGCCAGGTCTTTCCGTCCGGTGACGTTTCGACTGTAAAGCCGTAGAACCGTTTGTCTCCGTAGTATCCCACCACCACAACGTGTCCGACGGTGGTCGGTTTCTGCAAGTCCACCTGCCACCAGGCGCGCTTGTCCTTCTGTTTCGTCACGTCGGTGGCCCAGTATGCGTCGGTCGAATCGCTATAACCGTCGTTGGCCAGGCGCGCGGGCTTGGAGCCCAGAGCGAATGAGCAGGTTACCGGCTTTCCGGTCGTCAGGCTCGGGGCGTTGGGTTTGGGCTGCATGTCCTTGTAGAGGGCCACCACGGTGGGGAAGTCCCAGCGTTTCTTCTGCTTCGGGCGCACGACGACGTCCACGCCGTCAAGCGACCCGATCAGCGGGCGCGACTTGGGCAGGTGCAGCACGATGCGCTTGGGTCGCTTCCGCCCGGGCCGGTCGAACGTGACCTTTACCCCCTCGCCCGCGCCGCAGATCGTCAGGCCCATCGGTCCGAAGTGCGTGGGCAGGCGCGCCACGCGAATCTCCTTGCCCTCGTCCAACCACCAGTCGGGCACGGCGCTGAGTAGGTGCAGTTCGTCGCCGGCCTCGTGGACCAGCATGTGGCGAAGCATGATGGCGTAGTTGCACGCGCCGGTGACGTGCGGGATCGTGTGGTTCCAGGCCGTGCGGGTCTTGTAGTAGATGCCCTCGGGAAACGCGTGGGCGGCCGTTGAGTGCAGAAGATACCAGTAGAAGTCTTCGACGACCTGCTCGTGCCGGCCTCGTACGAGGTCGGCCATCGTCGTATAGGCACCCATGTAGGGGTGAATGGCGTTGACATTGCCCGTTCCCTTCCACTGGATAGTGCCCTCAATGAACCCGCCGGCGAACTTCTCGCGAACGTACTTCGCCGATGCTTCGACGCGAGGGTCGTCCCGTTTAAACAGTTCGGTCGGCCAGAGCGTCTCGGTATTGCCCCAGTGCGTGCCGGCCTTCTCCCAACTTGGCGGGAAATGCTTCAGCCCGGTCTTCTTCCAGGCCGCGTCAATCGCCGCACGGTAGGCCTTTGCCTCGGCGTGAAGTTCGGCCGCCTCGCCGGTCTTGCCCAGGATGCCCGCGGCGTCCGCCGTGCAGAGCATTCCGCGCAGATTCCACAGGTCGTATCCGACGATGTGATACTTGCTATTCCAGAGACACTCACCGTCCGCCGGAGCCGCCGGAAGCACGCCGGCGAATGCGGAACTGGCGGGCGCCTTGCGGCGAGCCTGCATGGTCCATCGCATCGCGCGCAACATGGCGGGGTACGCCCGGACCAGGAACTGCCTGTTGCCCGAGATCTTGTAGTGCTGCCACAGTGTCCAGGTCACCTGACCGTTGGCGTCAAGCTGCTTTACCTGGTTTCCTCCGCCATGGAACCGTCCGTCGGCGCCCTGGCACTTGAGGAAGTACTCCATGGCCTTTCGGGCGGGCTCGATCAAGCCGGCCTCCTCGAGTTCCAGCACCTGGTACGCCCCGTCGCGGGGATAGAACCTGTCGTAGAAGTTCTCCCCGCCGCGCAGTTCGCCGTGGTCGTTGGCGATGAGTTGGCAGACGTGGGCTGCCAGCAGCGCCTCGGAGGCCTTGCGGTCCGGCACGGTGATCTTGGCCCGGTTCTCCATCATGCCGCGCCAGAACCCTTCGGTCCGCTTGAGCCATACCTTGGCGGACTGTCCGTCGTAGGCCTTGGGATTGCTTGTGGGTATGAACGCATAGCGAGCGACTCCCTCGACCGTCCCGCCGGCAGGCAGACGCCATGACCAGCTATGGACTCGCGTCCGCGGCCTGTCGGGCTTGGGCTCGGACTCTTGCTCGACGAATCTCACCGGGCGCGTACTCTTGGGGTTGGGGCCTATCTCGACGCGGGCCTCGACCGGCCGGGAGGACGTGTTGACGGCTTTGACGCGAATCCAGGTGAGGAAATTCTCACCCTCGGTAGGCCAACCGAACGCCTTTTCCCAGTCCTTCACGTCGGGCAGGGGCGTGGCCCAGTATGTGACCTCGTAGCGCACGGATTCCTCAATAGCATCGACCAGGATAATGGGCATCCACCCGTGCATTGCCCGCTTGACGCAGGCCTTGCTCAGAGGCCTGCGGTTGGGCCCGACGCGGACCTGTATCGCCGTCTTGCCCAACAGCAGTAACTCGTTGTCGGGCGTAATCCGGCTACCGTGAACGTAGTCCTTCAGACCGATAACGTTCCACGAGTTGGTGAAGTAGTCGAACGACATTGCCGCTTTGTCCGAGAGGTCGGCGTTGGAATCGGCCGATTGCACCGGCCCGCATGCGGTCAGGACGCAGGCGGCGGCGAGGCACAAACAAATATCGTTTTTTCGCATGAAGTTTCTCCTGCTCAATGACAACTTCCGGAATTCCAGGCGAATCGCTTTGGCAACTCGACGGGCGAGTATAGCGGAAAAATCGAGTCAAATCTGCTATCATCACGCATAGCCCTTGCGCCTTGATACGCATAGCGAAAGGTCCGAAATGCACAGGTTACGTTTTCGGTTGCGATTGTCTGCACTTATGCTGATCGTTATCTCTACCGCTGCAGTGGCTTCGGGTGGCGACGAAATCCTTCGCGACTCTCGGATTAGCGGCGGGTTGTGTGTTGTTCTCGGGGCGAAGGATCACGTACTGGCCGCCGAGCTTGCCTCGGGGAATCCGCTTATTGTTCACTGTTTGATCGCCGATCGTACGGCTGTCGCCGCCGGTCGAAAGGCGCTTGGCGAGAAAGGCCTTTACGGCAGGGTTTGTCTCGAGCAGTGGAATAAGCTCTTCCTGCCCTACGCCGACAATCTCGCGTCGATGATCGTTGTTGTCGATTCCATGGGCACAAGCGAAAGCGAAATGCTCCGCGCGCTGCGTCCGGGCGGGGAGTTGCTGGTCCGCGTCAAAGGCAAGTGGCGCCGGACGGTCAAGCCCCGTCCCAAAGAAATGGATGACTGGACGCACTGGCGCCGCGCCCCGGACCGCAATGCCGTATCGAAAGACACGCTCGTTGACATCCCGAGGCGCGTCCAGTGGCTTTTCACGTCGCGAGAGGTAACCGAACGTTCACACGTGGTGATAGCCCGAGGGCGATTCTTCGCCCAGAACCGCGGTATGTTGATCGCCCGCGACGCATTCAACGGGCTGGGACTGTGGAAAGCCAAACTGAAACGAGGCAAGGACTTCGCCTGGGAGTGGAGTGTGAAAGTCGCCGCACTCATCGTCGCAAAAGGCAACCGCGTATACTGCCTTGCCGACGACGGTAAATTCAAGGCGCTCGATGCTGCCACCGGTCAGTGCGTGAAAGTATACGACAATGCGGGCGCCCCGGTGCATATTCTGGTCGTCGACGGGGCCTCGGGCGGGCCCGATACGATCGTGCTGGCGGGCAAGGATTCGGTAAGGGCGCTCGACGCGGTCAACGGTAAGCTGAAGTGGAAGCATTCAACCGATCGGCCCCACAATGTTATCGCCTCCGACTACGGAGTGTTCTACATCGAGGGCAACGATCGCAATGGAGCGAGCTACGGGCGAATCTCCGGGCGCGATATCGCTACGGGCAAGCTGATGTGGAGCAAGGAATACCACTGGGCTCGCCGCACCGAACTGGGTGCTTTCGGGCACGACAGGATCGTCTACGAGTTGCGCCTGCCGTATAAGTGGCGGGAATTCTATGCTACCAGAAGCAAGGAAAAGCAGGCCGACCGCAAGTACCAGATGGTCGTGATCTCCGCCAAAACCGGTAAGGAAATACAGAAGATTGCGCGGATGGGCTCCTCGGCGCGCCACGGCGAGTTCAGGCGGGCCTTTTGGTACAAGAAGCAGTTGCTCACCGAAAAGAAGAATAGCAAGGGCCTGAGTATAGCGCTGTTCGCCCTGGACGACCTGAGCAAACCGGTCGATGTCTTCCGGGCCAACTACGCCGGTGACCGGGGCTTTGGACATTGCTACCCGCCGGTGCTCACCGAGCGATTCTACATCAACGGGCAGTTGAACTTCACCGACCTGAAAACGCGCAAGCAGATATCCAACCAGATCACCCGCGGCGCGTGCAATACGTCCCGGGCGGGCTATATTCCAGCCAACGGGATGATCTACACGTTCCCAAAGCACTGCCGCTGTTTCCCGATGCTCGAGGGCAATGTGGCGTTGGCGCCGGCGTATGCGAAAGAGCCCAAAGAGACAACCGAACTCGTCAAGGGCCCCGCCTGGCCGGCGAAGGGTGTGGATGTCGATTACGCGGGCGACTGGACGACGTTTCGCCACGACGCTTACCATAGCGGCGGCAGCGACACCCCCGTGCCGGCGAAGGTGGATGCGATATGGATCACACAGATCAAAGGCCCGGACTACTCGACCATGCCCGCTTCTGAGTGGATCGACAGCCCGTACATCGCCGGTAGCATTACCGCGCCGGTTATCGCGGGCGGCATGGTTTACGTGGCCCAGAGCGACACGCACCGCCTGGTAGCGTTGGACGAGAAGACAGGCGCCGCAAAG
The DNA here is from genome assembly GCA_964607575.1 of uncultured Planctomycetaceae bacterium. GTDB lineage: Bacteria > Planctomycetota > Phycisphaerae > SM23-33 > SM23-33 > BS750m-G57. The sequence continues at coordinate 18,558 of CAZSLS010000036.1, forward strand.
TGGGAGTTCATCGCCAACGGCCGGCTCGACGGCCCGCCGACGATCTACCGCGGTCTGTGCCTGATCGGCTCGCGGAGCGGGTGGATCTATTGCCTCCAAGCCGCCGACGGCGCGCTGATATGGGAGCTTCGCATTGCCCCCTACGATCGGCGGATATGCACGTACGGGCAGGTGGCCTCGCCCTGGCCGGTGCATGGCAGTATCCCGGTGATTGATTCCCTGGCCTACGCGGCGGCGGGTATTCATCCAAACGCAGATGGCGGTATTCGCGTGGTCTGCTTCAAACCGCTGACTGGCGAGATCGTCTGGAAGAGCGAGTTCAGCGATCTGGGCTTTGATTCTCCCTGGCCCGACCCGTACGATCCGCGAAAGAAACGCCCCGAATCCAATCCGTGGCGGACCATCAGGCCGATGGAATATCGCCATCACGACCTGCCCGTCCGCGATGGTGATTCGATTGCGGTCTCACGCTGCCTGTTCGACCTGAAGACCGGAAAGGTGAAGCTGAAGAAGACCAGCGGTTTCTATCGCGTCAAGGAAACCGGCGTGCAGATGCCCAGGACCGCGTGGCGATACGGGTCCGTGCGGAGTTTGTCGCCGATAGCCGTCTTTCACCGGCGATCGGTCTTCAGCACGGTTCCGGGCATGAACAAAATGTTCCGACTCGACTTCGACAAAAGCGGAAAGTTCAACGCCGATTGGGTCCGCGTTTCGCCGGAGGACCAAAAGGCACGTCTCCGCTACTCGACGCTGAGGCTGTTCAGGATGGCCCCGAAGTGGACGGTTCCGTCCGGTGATAGCGAGCATCATCTCAACAGGGCGATGCTGGTCGCCGGTGGAAATCTCTTTACGGTCAGGGACTCAGGGGTGCTGACGGTTCACAGTACCCAAAGCGGGAAGAAACTCATCGAGAGGAAGTTTGAGCGGGTGGTTTGGGACGGGCTGGCCGCCGCCAACGGACGCCTGTTCGTCTCCACCGCGGCGGGCAAAGTAATTTGCCTGGGCGGAAGATAAGATGCGTTAGATTCCGACAATTTGGACTTTGCGCTTGATTAAATCGCCGACGTGTGGTAGCATGTCTTTATAGTACCAGTTAGTTAGAGGTATACAAAAACAAGAGCCTGTTGTGAGGATCGGCCGCGAGGCCGGTGGCAGAAGTCGAGGGACTGCTCATCTCTGTGAACTGTATGCTCGTGCAGTTGTCCTGCCGCTGAGCGTATGCGCACGATCGCCCGAAGTCCGACCAGAGGGAAGTGCTTCGGACGCGGCCCGACCCCGCAACACATGAGGGTTGTAGACCCAGGAGCCTTACAATGCTGAACGAAGAGAGGGCCTCATCGCGAGCGATTCGTCGCTCGCATAACCGATCGACCTCGCTGCGGAAAGCGGTTGCAATGTCGCTTGTTGGAATCATCTGCCTGCTTTCGGGCCTGGTTCAACCGGTCGACGCCAGAACGGTGGTCTCCACAGATGGTGCATCCGGCGACCTGCCTTCCCAACCGATCGAGACGATGCAAGTCGTAAGCATGCCCACCGACTTGAATGAGCTGATGGACAGTATAGGCGTCGTCGGGCTGCCGGGTCCGTCTGAACCGGGATCGTTTACGACGGTGATTAATCCCGGGGCGACACTGTCTCTGCCCGCATATGCCGATGCGCTGGCGGCGTTCGATCGGGCAGCAGCACAGTGGTCGGCGTTCATTTCCGACCCGATAACCGTAAACATCGATGCGGACTTCGCGCCGCTTGACACGAACGTCATCGGATCGACCGATTCGGTCATGTTACAGGGAGGGTTTAACGAGGTCCGCGATGAGATGGTCGCCGATGCCGCCGACGAAACTGATGACGGAATTGTCGCCTTCCTTCCCACGCATACACAGTTTAGAGCGCTCGTGCCCACCGGGGATAACGGCGAACCGGACTTTACGCTGGCCGACGCCATCGTAGCCACCAAGGCCAACTTCAAGGCCTTGGGATTCGCCGATCTGGACACCGAGTTTGGTACGAGCGACGGGGTCATCACGTTCAGCACGAACTTCAATTTTGATTTCGACAACTCCGACGGTATAGATCCCGGGACGATGGATTTTGAAACGGTTGCGGCCCACGAGATCGGGCACGTGCTTGGTTTTATCTCGATGGTCGACACCGTTGACTACCTGCTCGATGAGGGATCCATCGGCGATATCGGGCCCAGTACGCTGGATATGTTCAGTTTCCTCGACGGTCTGACGGAATTAGACCCGTCCAATCCTTCAGAATTTACCACGTTCCCGCGCCTCTTGACGCCCGGATTCGATCGGATTATCGATCAGATCGACCCCGCCGGCGGTTCTGATGCTGAGATACCGCTCTCCGAGGGGTTCTTCAGCGGCGACGGCAGGCAGGCGAGCCATTGGAAGGATAACAACATAACCGGGACACTCATCGGTATGATGGACCCGACACTCGCCAACGGGCAGCTTTTTGCGATCACCGATTCGGATATACGGGCCCTCGACCTGATTGGCTACGATATCGCCGTCCCGGAACCGACCACCCTGATCCTGTTTGCCGCGGGCGCCATGGCAGTGATACGCCGGAGACGCCGAAAATAGTCTCGCCACGGTAGCAAATCAAACGCATTGTATTGCGATAATCCCCATTTCGTGCTTGATCAGACCACCAATGCGCGGTAGACTGTTTGACCGTATCGATTAAGGATACACAAACAAGAACCTGTCGTGAAGTTGGTGCTGGTCGCAGAGGGACTGCTCATCTCTTGATGTACTGCTCAGTCGTATCGCTCGCGGTGTGCGTACGTACCGTGAGTGTGAAAGACGGAGTCCGGCGCTGCAATACCGGGCTCGATCAGGCTAGAGCCGTTGCGTCGCGCGCAGTGTTGGTGTACTGGGCATGGGGCAACTGATAATTCGGTGGCATGGTCCGTTATGTGAGCCGAGGGCATGATCCACCGCTGAGAAGGGAGTTAGAGCCATGGGTCGAACTAGAGGGCGTGAAACGTATGATGGATGGATTCGCGGCACGTATCGCGGGGGTATGGTGTGGCTGGTTGTGATTCTGATCTCCTTCATGGCGCTACCGATCGTGTCCATCGCTTCGACGGATGGATCCATCCGCGCTACGGAAGGGCCAACCCCGCCCATTAACCCGGGCGGTTCGGGGCTGGTCCAACCGCCTGCCCTGGTGTCCGGAAGCTTTGATATTGTGGTCAGTTTCAGCGGCGGACTGACGCCTTCCCAACAGGCGATCTTTACCGTGGCCGAAACCATGTGGGAGAGCGTGTTGACTGGCTACCAGCCCGGGGTTACCTACACCGGTTCCCTGGTGATCAGTGCAGAAGGGACAGCGATTGACGGTGTTGGCGGTGTACTCGGTTCTGCCGGTCCGGATACGGTCTTGGGAAGCGGTGGTTTTCTTATCGCGACCACCGGGTCGATGGAGTTCGACACCGCCGATCTGGCCAGCCTGGAGACTGGCGGTACGCTCGGCGACGTGATCGCCCATGAAATGGGCCACGTGATCGGCTTCGGGACGCTCTGGAGTTCGTCCGGTGTCAGTTCACCAGGCTTCCAAGAGGTTTACGTGGACGGGACCGGCCAGTTCACCGGTGTAGCGGCATTGGCTGCCTACAAGAGCGAGTTCAGCCAACCGGTAGCCACCTCTGTGCCTGTCGAACTCGGCGGTGGCAGCGGAACCGCCGATGGCCACTGGAACGAGGTGGATGGCGGTGCAGGGCTCACCGGTATCACCGATGGTGACGGGAACGACATGGTGTTTGAACTGATGACCGGTTGGCTCAATGCCCCCACGTTCCTGAGCCAGACCACGATCAGTTCCTTCGAGGACATCGGCTACACGGTCGTCCCCGAACCGGCGACGTTCAGCCTGCTTATGATTGGCGGATTGGCTCTCGTGCGACGGCGCCGACGGGCATGAACTGACGGTACTACCGAATCGAATGAAAGGGCGGCGGGGCGGGGACGTTCAGTACGCCATTTTGGCTTCGATACCAGGCTACTCCCTGCGATGCGTGCCTTCCAATTCCACCGCGAGGCGATTCAACCAGACTTCGATTTCCGCCGGTCTGGTCGGGATCTTCAACTTGCGCTTCGTCGATTTTGGTTTGGCGTATCCGCCAACTTCGTCCTGTGAGTCGATGATTCTTCCTTTGCGTCTCTGGAAATCGCCGATGATGCGTTTGTCCGTTTTGTCGCGGTCGGTTGGGCGTGCCCCTGCGTATCTGACGACATGGGCGGCTGCATCTTTTGCGGGCAGTGGCGTCAGTCCGGCGGGCCAGACGGGCGGGTCTTTGAGCTTGTTGATCCTGCCGCCCGTCAGTGGCGCCGGTTTGCCCGTTTTGTCGACGGCGATGTTGTCGCGGATGTAGGCGTCGCCTCTGCGGGCGATCATCGCCAGGTTGCCCCTGGTGTTCTTTCCGTGGATCATCACATTACCGACTATCGCCACGCGACAGTTGACCGGCTTGAATTTGGTTGCGCGCCATTCGCCGTCCGAGTAGTTCAGTTGGACCGCCGCGGCGCCCGGGTTGTATATCACGTTGTTGACGATGACCCCGGTCGTGTATGCCTTGAAGTATGGGTTGCGTCTTGCATTGTGCGCGTAGAGGTTTCCGATTATCGCGATGTTTCTGCAGAAGTCGTGTATCAGCGAGCCCTTGGAATGCCTGCCCTTGGCGTGCGACGAGTTGTCGAGACACTCGGCGATGATGCAGTTGCTGAACGTTATCCTGCGGGAGGTAGCTTCGGGGCCTTCGGTCCGCGGGCCCGAGGCGCTGAGGTTCTCGTCGACGGCCCAACTGATAGAGCAGTGATCGATAACGATGTTGTACGCGTTCGGGCCGGAGGTCGAGATTCCGTCCGGTTCCCAACCGCTCCGCTTGCTCTTGCCCGCATCGCCCGGGCGGACACGCAGATGCCTGACGAGCACGTCGTGCGTGCTGATATACATCCCGCCGCGGATAAGCGTGATCCCGGGCGACGGGGCGGTCTGGGCGGCGATAGTGCAGAAGGGTTCGGAGATCGCGATGCTCTTCGCGCCGAGGTCTATCACGCCGCCGACTTCAAAGACGACGATCCGCGGCCCCTTGGTCTCCAGGGCCTGGCGAAACGAACCGGCGCCGTCGGAGTTGAGGTTTGTAACGCGAATGACCTTCCCGCCCCTCCCTGCCGGTGTGTCCACCCCGAAGCCCTTGGCACCGTGGAAAACGAGCTTGCGATTCTTTGGCGGAGCGGCCAGGCAGCCGGCAGCGATAATGCAGACTACTCCGGCGATACTAAGTACTCTTGTCATGCTGGATTCTCCCGATCAGGTTGCGAGTCTTTGCGTAGTAGAGCATCCCCGCCCCGCGGAGGAAAGTTCAAATCAAAGTTCCTGTTGATATTTGATCGGTTGAAACGTACCGTGAGGCGCCATGCGATATCTTCGCGGATTAATATGTTTCTGGTTGATTGCGTCGGCCCCCTTACTTGGAATGACGCCGATCGTTCAGGAGGCATACCTGTGTTGGGGCGACGGCGGGCATGTTGGTATCGAGACCGGATCCTGCGAACCTCATCACGAGTCATCGTCTTCATCGTCGGATCGCGAGGAGTCCTCGGACTCATCAGTTCGACGCTGCTGACGCTACTGGTGATACCGGCAGTCTGCGGATGGTTCGAAGGAGCCCAGGAAGAAGCAACGATCACTATTGACATCGCCAGGGAGACATGATGAAAAGACGACAGTTTATGCAAGCGGTTGTGGGGTTGGGCGCCGCGTCGCTGTGGCCGGGGCGTACTCGCGGTGCGGTCGCCAAAACGAGCAGGCCCACCGTGCTGTTCATCGCGATTGACGACCTGAACCATTGGGTTGGTTATACCGGGCGGAACCCGCAGACACGCACGCCGAATATCGACCGCCTCTCGAAGATGGGCGTCTCGTTCACCAACGCCCACTGTGCTGCTCCGGCATGTGAACCGACGCGGGCGGCGCTGTTCTCGGGTATGCGCCCGAGTACTACCGGGTGCTACCTCAACGGGCATTCGTGGAAGAAGCATGTCCCCGAGGGCGTCTCGCTGAACGCGACGTTCCGCAAGGCTGGATACTACGTCGCGGGCATGGGCAAAACCTACCACAGCAGCGCCGCCAGGGGCATGAAGGCGGTCTACGCCTCGGGCTGGGACGAGTATCCTCCGCTGCCCAAGCCGTCGGGCGGTGGGGCGTCGAAGTACCAGGGCTACCATGCGCCACTCCCGCTGGACATGAAGGATGAGGATCTCGGCGATTGGCACACTACGGATTTCTGCATCGCCCAACTCAACAAGAAGCGCCGGCAACCGCTGTTCCTCGCCTGCGGGCTCACCAAACCGCACCTGCCATGGGCCGTCCCGCGGAAGTATTACAAAATGTTCCCGCGCGACAAGATCAAACTTCCCCCGCACATCACCGGCGACCTCGACGACGTCCCGCCGGCCGGGCGGAAGATCGGCGTCAGGGGCGATCATCTGCGGTTCCTGAAGTCCGGGCGATGGAAAGATGCGGTGCAGTCGTACCTCGCGACGATCGCCTACACCGACATGAACGTCGGACGCCTCCTCGACGCACTGGAACAAAGCCCCCACGCGGGCAAGACCATCATCGTTCTCTGGGGCGATCACGGGTGGCATCTCGGCGAGAAGGAACGCTGGCGAAAGTTCACCCTCTGGGAGGAAGCCACCCGCGCCCCGCTGATCTGGGTCATCCCCGGCGTGAGCAAGGCCGGTTCGATCTGCAAACGCCCCGTCGATTTCATGAGCATCTACCCGACGCTCTGCGAGGCCGCCGGTATCGACATCCCCGACCACGTCGAGGGCAAAACCCTTCGCCCGCTGCTTATCGACCCGACATCCGCCTGGGACGGTGTGGCGATCTGCACCCACGGATACATGAACCACGCCGTGCGATCCGAGCGATGGCGCTACATCCGTTACGCTAACGGCGACGAGGAACTCTACGATCACGACACGGACCCCTACGAGCATACCAACCTCGCCAAGAACCCCGCCCACGCCAAGACCAAAGCCGACCTCGCCGCCCGCCTGCCCAAGAAGAACGTCAAAAGCAAAGGCAAGACCCGCAAGAAGGGCGGAAACAAGAAGAAAAAATGAGCTTGTCAGTGTAATTGTCATATCCGGGCGGTGGGGACTTGAAGCGGAAATTGCGCGGGGTTACGATAGACTTGGCGAGCCTGGATGACAAATATGCCTGATGAACTGAAACTTATCGCGCCGACCGCGGAACTGGAAGAGAGCTACCGCAGCTACGTGGCTGAGGCTCGGGAAGCCGACGACCTGTTCGTACCGTGGGTGCTTGGTTTCAATGCTGACAAGTTCCCCGCGTTGATAGCCAGGCTCCATAAAGCGTCTGAGGGCAGGGGCATCCCCAAGACCTTCGTTCCGCACACGACATTCTGGACTATTGACGCCTCCAGTCAAATCGTCGGTGTCGCCAATATCCGCCACGAACTCAACGAGCACCTTCTGCAGGAGAGTGGGCACATCGGTTATTCGATTCGCCCATCGCTGAGGGGGTGTGGTTTGGCAACGCGCCAATTGGCGTTGGCTATCGCTCAGGCCGGTCGAATGGGTATCCCGCGCGTGCTGGTGGTCTGCGAGCAAGACAATCCTGCTTCTGCTCGCGTGATCGAGAAGAACGGTGGGCTCCTGGAGAACGAAGTATTCTCGGAAGAGGCCGGCAAGCTGGTGCGGCGGTACTGGATCGAGTTGTAGTCCACCGGCTCATTGGGCGCAGAACCAGGCCCGCCGACATATCGCCGACGGGCCTGATTACAGGGAAAAGTCCCATCTTGCCCGTGCCCTTGCAGCGGGGCGCCGGGTCCGATGAGTTTGTTAAACGCCGCAAACGCTCACGCGGCGATCAGCGGATGAACAGCATCTCGCCGTAGGTCGGAAGCGGCCAGCTATTCGAATCTACAAGCATCTCGAGTTTGTCACCGAGTTTTCGCAGCTTCTCCATCGCCGGGATGATCGTACCGTGCTGATACTCCGCGAAAGCCAGGACGTCGGCGGGGGCATCAGCGCCTTTAGCTGCGTCCAGATCCACCGCCGCCGTACGGAAGGCGCCGCTGGTGGAGACGATCTCTTCCAGCAACCCCAACTGGGCGGCGTCTTCGACACCGGCGATTTTAGCGTTGTTGACCGCAGCGGCGACATCGGCCTGGTATTTCAGCGCCGCCGGCAGGATCATCGTGTGAGCCATCATCGAAGCGGTCTCGGCTTCGATAGATATCTGCGTTGCGTAGTTTTCCAGGAGTATTTCCTGGCGGCTGTGAAGTTCGCGCTCGGAGTACACTTTGTACTTACCGAACAGTTCGATCGATTCGCTGCTGGTCGCCAGCGGTACGCAGTCTACAGTGCTGCGAAGATTTGGCAGACCGCGTTTCTTGGCTTCGGCGTGCCACTCGGCGGAATAGTTATCGCCATCGAACAGAACGGGCTTGAACTCGGCGATCATCTCCGTCAGTAGTTCCTGCACAGCTACGTTAAGGTCTTTGCCCGCAGCGAGATCCGCTTCGAGCCTGGTGGCTGCGAAGTCCAGTGATTCAGCGACTGCGGCGTTCAGGACGGTGTTGCAGCCCGATACATTCTGGCTGGAACCGACCGCACGAAACTCGAACTTGTTGCCGGTGAAAGCGAACGGGCTGGTGCGGTTCCTGTCGCCGGCGTCGCGGGGCAGCTTGGGCAGCATCGAGACGCCGACTTCGATGCTGTCTGCGGCTTTGCTGGACTCGGCGGGGCCTGCTTCAAGCTGTGTGAACACGTCTGAGAGCTGCTGGCCGAGGAAGACGCTTATGATCGCCGGCGGGGCCTCATTGGCGCCGAGGCGGTGGTCGTTGCCCGCACCGCAGACGGTGACGCGCAGCAGGCCCGCATACCTGTGGACAGCCCGTACGGTCGCCGCACAGAACAGCAGGAACTGTGCGTTGGCATGCGGTGTATCACCGGGGTTCAGCAGATTCTCGCCTTCGTCACTGGATATCGACCAGTTGTTATGCTTGCCCGAACCGTTGATGCCCGCGAAAGGTTTCTCGTGCATCAGGCAGGCGAAACCGTGCTTGCCCGCGATTCGAGTCATAACTTCCATCGTCATCATCTGGTGGTCGGTAGCCAGGTTGGACGTCTCGAAAGTCGGGGCGAGTTCGTACTGACCCGGTGCGACCTCATTGTGTCGCGTCTTGATCGGAACGCCAAGCCGCAGCAGTTCGTATTCGACCTCTGCCATGTAGCTGAGCGCACGCTCGTGGATGGCTCCGAAGTAGTTATCGTCGAGTTCCTGTCCTTTGGGCGGTTTGGCGCCGAAAAGCGTTCGACCGGTGGACACCAGGTCGGGGCGATTGAGGTAGAACCGCTTGTCGACCAGGAAGTACTCCTGCTCGGCGCCGACGGTCGTCAGGACCCGCGTGGCGGTTTTGTTACCGAATACCCGCAAGACGCGAACGGCCTGGGTGCTCAAGGCGTCCATGGACCTCAGCAGGGGGGTCTTCTTGTCGAGCGCCTCGCCTGTCCAACTGAGGAACATCGTGGGGATAACCAGCGTTGCTCCGTTGGGGTTGTCGAGGATGAACGCGGGGCTCGAGGGATCCCATGCGGTGTAACCGCGCGCCTCAAAAGTCGCGCGCAGACCGCCCGAGGGAAAACTCGAAGCGTCCGGCTCGCCGCGAACCAGGTCGCTGCCTGAGAACTTCGTCATCACCTCGCCGGTATCGGTCGGTGTTACGAAGCTGTCGTGTTTCTCGGCGGTGCTTCCGGTCATCGGTTGGAACCAGTGCGTAAAGTGCGAGGCGCCGTGCTCCAGAGCCCAGTCGCGCATCGCCAGGGCTACCGAGTTGGCGATCGCGGGGTCGAGTTCCTTACCGGCCTTGATCGTCTCGTGCAACTTCTTGTAGACCTGCACCGGCAACCGCGCACGTTGTACCGCGTCGTTGAAGACATGCTCGGCGAAAACATCACTCAAGTCCCGGGCCTCGTAGTCGACCACGCCGCCAACGGGCTTGACCTCACTGATTGCCGCAATCGCGACCTGTCTCACATTTCCCTGTACCATTTCTGAATCCTTCTCTCAACAAACAACAAACGAAATCAACTCTATCATCGAGTCCGCCGGTCCGACGGACCTGCTTCACCGCCCACGCAGCGGTGGAAATCTTTAACCTTTAACGTCAATTATTAGCGATCCGGACGCCGGCGGCAGAAAACTCCACAACTGGCTTTAACAACAACCTGTAAACCGGTCCGGGCAACCTTGTCCAGGCAGGACAATGCGACAAAAGCGTAACTTGCCTCATCGCCACCGTAATAGTCCGTTCCGGCTCGACCTTATGAGGATTTCCCGAACGAACCTTTGGCGGACAACCGGCTGGAGACCCAGGCACGGATCAACGTTGTTAATAATAGCATATACCGTGCCAAAACCGCATCAATCACAGTAAAGTCTGATAGTAACAGGAGATGTAGCGTATTAGAAGTTGTCGCGAATATGACGTTAATGTAGCGGTTCCGGTACGGCGGCGACAATATTGTCGTATTCGTAATCGGATGTGGCGTTGAGCATAGCACGCCATTCCGCCGCCGGTGGGAATACAACAGGCCCCGGAGTGTGTTGCATCGGTCTATAGCCTTGGAAAAGTTGTTTGGAACCGTGATAGAGGCGTGTATGATAGGTTGATCGGTATCGGGGTCCATCGAATTTTACAGGATTGAATGGAGTTGCCAGATGAGTCAGCCCGCACGTCGCTTGCGAAATGTGTCTGTTTCAGGAATGCTGCTAATGACGCTGATCTCCGCGGCATGGGGCGAGTCACTCACCGCCAGGGAGATCTACGACGCTATGGCGGTTAAAGGCGGGCTGGTGGTTCACATTGGCAGCGGTGATGGTAAGCTCACCGCAGCGCTGCGGGCCAGTGACAGTTACATGGTCCAGGGTCTTGACACCGACGCGGCTCGCGTCGCCAAGACGCGAAAAGCTCTTCTCGCCGCCGGCGTCCACGGTCAGGTTACGATCAAGCAGTTCGACGGGAAACACCTGCCCTACGTCAAGGATATGGTGACTCTGGTTGTGGCGGAGAAACTCGGTGATGTCACGATGGATGAAGTCCGTCGCGTGCTGGCCCCGGATGGCGTGGCGTGCATTAAGAAGGGCGACAAGTGGGTCAAGACCGTCAACCCGCGCCCCAAAGACATCGACGAGTGGTCGCATTTCCTCCACGACGCCAGCGGTAACGCCGTCGCCAACGACAAGCAGATCGGCCCGCCCAAGCGTTTGCGCTGGGTGGCGGGCCCAAAATGGTGCCGCTCACACGAAGTCCCCTCCAGCGTCAACGCGGTAGTCACCGCCGGCGGACGCATTTTCACCATCTACGACGAATCAGCCGTCGGCGTGACCACGAAGGTGCCCCAGAAGTGCAAGTTGATCGCTCGCGACTCGGCCAGCGGCGTGCTGCTCTGGAAGGTTCCGATGCGGAAATGGCAACCGGAGTTCGGGACCGGCAAGGGCAATCGCTGGTACATTCACCACACGATACCGCGGCGCCTGGTGGCGGGGGGAGATCGCGTTTACGTCACGCTGACTTTCCGCGACGGTCCGGTTTCGGTGCTGGACGCGGCGACCGGGAAAACCCTGGTCGAGGAGTTGGAGGGCACTAAAGGCGCCGACGAGATAATCCTCTGCGACGGCGTTCTGGTCGTCAAGGTCCCTGGCAAGGGGCTGATACCCGCCGAGAGGCGTTTCGGCAAGGATGCGCTCGACGACGCTCTGGTCGGCGTTGACGTCAAGACGGGCAAGCAGCTCTGGCGGAAAGAAAAGACTCGCGTCGTTCCCTACGCCCTGTCGGCGGCCGATGGGAAAGTTGTCTACCACAACATGGACGAGCTTGTCTGCCTCGATCTCAAGAACGGCAAGGAGGTCTGGCGGGCTCCGAATATTATGGCATCGACCGCCGGGGCGAGCAGTACTCTGGTGATCAGCGACGGCGTGGTGCTGTTTCACGGAAACGGTAAGACACCCCTCCCCGGTCAGACGCCCAGGAAAAAGACGACAAAAAAACCGCCCCAAAGGCGACGCCGGGGCGGTGGCGGAGTTCAGGTGACGGCGTTTTCGCTCGATAAAGGAAAGTATCTCTGGGTGGGATCAGGGTCCCGCGGGCGGGCGCAGGCCTGTCTCCAGCCGACGGACCTGTTCGTCACTCGTGGCGGGGTGGTCTGGTGCGGAAGTTCACTGGCCGGGCGCGACATCAAGACCGGCGCGGTCAAGAAACAGTTGGCGATCGGCAAGCTGATCTCTCCAGGGCACCACGCGCGATGCTTCCGCAGCAAGGCCACCGAGCGTTACCTGATAGGCCCCAAACGCGGAGCCGAGTTTATCGATACCCAGGGCGACCAGCACATGCGAAACGACTGGCTCCGCTCGCCGTGCTTTACCGGCGCCACGCCCGCCAACGGGCTGTTCTACACGCCCACCAGCCAGTGTTTCTGCTACCCCGGCGTGCTGGTCACCGGTTTCCTGGCGATGTCTTCCGATACGATCGAACCGCTGAAGCCCTCGACGGACGCAAACCTGCATCGCGGACCGGCATACGGTGAGGTTTCAGGAGGGAAGAAGGCCTCTGACGATGACTGGCCGATGCACCGGAAGAATGTTAAGCGAAGCGGGTCGACCAAAATGGTTGTGCCTGCCGAACTGGCAAGGAAATGGGAGATCAAGCTGGTCTCGAAGGGATCGACTCCCGTGATCGTCGGAGATCAGCTCTTCGTTGCCGAGAAAAATGCCCACCGCATTCGCTGCCTGAACGCAGCCGACGGGAAGGACGTCTGGAGTTTTATCGCCGGCGGGCGAGTTGACTCGACACCGACGGTGAGCAAGGGCCTGGTCTTGTTCGGATGCCGCGACGGGGCGGTCTACTGCCTGCGAGCGACTGACGGCGAGTTGGTGTGGCGGTTTCGAGCGGCTCCCGGCGATCAGCAGATACAGTCGTTCGGGCAGATCGAATCGCTCTGGCCGGTTCATGGCAGTGTTCTGGTGCAGAATGATGTGGTCTACTTCGCCGCGGGGCGATCGTCGTTCCTCGACGGTGGTATTATCGTCTACGGTCTGGATGCCAAGATGGGCAAGATGCTCTATTCGCACCATCTGGACGGCCCGCATCCGGACATAAAGAAGGACGTGGGGCGACCGTTCGCCATGGAAGGCGCCCTCCCGGATCTGCTGGTCAGCGACGGTAAGGATCTGTACATGAAACGGATCAAGTTCGACGCGAAACTCAAGCGCATTCCGGTCACGCGCGAAAGCCCGCTCGGCGAGTTGGGCATGGGCGTCAACCACCTCGTGGCCACCGGCGGATTCCTAGACGACTCCGGTTACGACCGGATCTATTGGATGCACAGCAAACGCTGGCCCGGGTTCAACATGGCACAGCATTCGCCCAAGGCCGGGCAACTCATCGTCTTCGACGACACCACGACCTACGCCGTAAAGTATTTCTACCGCCGCCACCTGTGGAGCCCGATGTTCATCCCGGCTGCGCAGGGTTATCTCCTGTTCGCCGACGATAACGATAATGAGCCGGAGTTCATCGAGAGGGGCAAGAAGACCCTCGACTGGCTTCCGAAGGGTGCCTCCACCGACAGGTATCGCAGAGGCGGGCGGGGCACAGATAAGGGAACCGGCTTCATCCGGCGCAAACCGGAGAAGTGGCAGAAGTTGATCCCGCTTCGCATCCGTGCGATGGTGCTGGCAGGCGATCGCATTTTCGCGGCCGGACCGCCTGACGTGCTTGACCCCAAGGACCCTCTGGCAGCTTTCGAGGGGCGGGCAGGAGCCTCGCTCCAGGTCTTCTCGACGAAGGACGGTTCGCAGATCAAGTCGTATCCGCTGAAATCCGAGCCGGCGTTTGACGGAATGTCCGCCGCCGGCGGGAAGCTTTACCTCGTCACCAATGACGGAAAGGTGATCTGCTTCGGTCCGGCGATCAAGAAATAGGTCAAAATTGCCTGTTAATTTCACGCCGGAAAGGTGATGACAGGCCATAAACTGGTACGTACGTGCGTTATTTACTGTATGAGTGATGTCCAGAGCAAAGTGTGAAGGCGTCGCCGATACTGAATAATATGCTGAAAACCGTTACCATATATGAGGATCGGTCACTAATAGTGCGAAACAAGGCGATATTATGAAGACATCATTGATTTGCACGATTCTGCTGGTGGCGACCTTGGCCGGTGGTGCCGTTCCGCCCGGGAGCACCAAGATCGACAGGGCGGTTCTGTCCGGGCTTGGTGAGTTGAAGATCCCGACCTCGAAAGTCTGCACCGACGCGGTGTTCCTGCGCCGAGTCTATCTCGACATGATCGGCACGATCCCGACCGCCGCAGAGGCCAGGGCGTTTCTGGCTGACAAGAGCCCCTCCAAGCGCAGCGAGTTGATCGAGAAACTGTTCAAGCGCGAGGAGTTCTCCGACTACTGGGCCAATAAGTGGTCCGACCTGCTGAGGGTCAAAGCCGAGTTCCCGATCAATTTGTGGCCTAACGCGGCGCAGGCCTATCACCACTGGATTCGTGTGGGCATCAAAGAGAACAAGCCTTACGACAAGTTCGTCCGCGAGATACTCACCTCGAGCGGAAGTAATTTCCGCGTACCGCAGGTCAACTTCTACCGCGCCCTGCAGAGCAAGGCGCCCGAGGCGTTTGCACAGGCGGTTGCCCTTACGTTCATGGGAACCCGTGCCGACAAATGGAAGAAAGATCGCCTGGCCGGTATGGCGGTGATCTTCTCGCAGATCGGTTTCAAGAAGACCGCCGAGTGGAAGGAAGAGGTTGTTTACTTCGATTCGCTGAAGGCGGCTAGGAATGCGGCTTCGGGAGCGTTGAAGAAGGCGATGTTCCCCGATGGGACCCCCGCTGCTCTGACCGAGAGTAAAGATCCTCGCGTGGTCTTTGCCGATTGGCTTACCAAAGCCAGGAATCCATGGTTCACCCGCAACATCGCCAACCGTGCGTGGTTCTGGCTGCAGGGGCGGGGAATTATTCACGCACCCGACGATATCCGGGCCGATAATCCTCCCAGCAATCCAAAGCTGCTGGTCCTGCTCCAGCGGGAGTTAATCGCATCGAAGTACGATATGAGGCATCTGTTCAGGATCATCCTGAACTCGAAAACCTACCAGCGTTCGGCGGTCCCCGCTTCAAAGCATCCTAAAGCCGAGGCCTTATTCGCCCACTATCCGTTGCGTCGTCTCGACGCCGAAGTGCTCATCGACGCGCTCTGCCAGATCACCGGGACCACCGAGACATACTCCAGCCTCATCCCCGAACCGTTTACCTTTATACCCGAAGACTGCCGCTCGATCGCTCTGCCCGACGGCAGCATTACAAGCCCGTTCCTGGAACTCTTCGGGCGCCCGCCCCGAGATACAGGCCTGGAGTCCGAGCGGAACAACAAGCCCACCGGCGCGCAACGCCTGCACCTGCTTAATTCCAGCCACATCCGCAACAAGATCGAACGCAGCAAGAAACTCCAGGCGGCGATGCGATACACCAGGGGCAAGCCCGGAAAAGCTGTCTCTACGCTCTACCTGACGATCCTTTCGCGATACCCGACCGAAAACGAGCTTAAGATCATAAAGGATTACGCCCAATCTCAGGCCGGCGCGACCGTGCCCAAGACCAAGAGCAAACCCAAGAGCAGGAGCAAAACCAAAGGCAGGGGCTATACCAAAGGCAGGGGCGCAGGCGTGGGCGCCAGAGGGCGGACGGCGTTGATCGATTTGACATGGGCTCTTATTAACAGTTCAGAGTTTCTATACCGACATTAAGAACAGCCGCTAACTATGTCGAACAAGGTGATGCTATGAGTGATAAGAATAATTCGAACTCGCCCAAACCGGGCTCCAACGTGCGACTGTCCAGACGCGAGATACTCAAGGGCAGCCTCTACACCGCCGCCGGGCTCGCTCTGACCGGTCGATACGCACAAGGCGCTGCTGCCCTGGCGTCTGCGCCGCTAAAGGCCAAGGCCAAGTCCGTCATCCAGATATGGATGTGGGGCGGTCCGTCGCATATCGACACGTTCGACCCCAAGCCCGACGCCGGAAACGATTACTGCGGTCCGCTGAACAAGCCGATCGCCACCAATGTTGACGGAATCAGGATCGGGCAATCACTACCGCTGCTGGCCAAACAGGCCGACAAATACTCCATTATCCGCAGCATGAACCACGGTAATAACGGGCACGAGACGGCGTCTTATATTACCCAGACCGGTCGCAAAGCCGGCGGGCGAGATGTCTTCCCGTGCGTCGGCGGCGTGGTCTCACTGTTCAAAGGCCGCAAAGCCGGATACAAGGGGCTCATCCCACCGTATATCGTGTTGACCAGGCCCCAGGGGCGATTCTCCGAAGCAGGTTTCCTCGGCTCGAAGTACAAACCATTCGCCACCGGCGGAGACCCGGGCAAGAGGGAGTTCCTCGTCGAAGGCATCGCCGCCCCGGGCATCACTCGCCAACGCCAGAAGGATCGACGCGAACTGCTCCACAAGCTTGACCGTCTCGGCGGAGAGATGAAAGATAATCCGCAGATAAAGGCGCTGAGCAAG
The DNA here is from genome assembly GCA_964607575.1 of uncultured Planctomycetaceae bacterium. Lineage (GTDB taxonomy): Bacteria > Planctomycetota > Phycisphaerae > SM23-33 > SM23-33 > BS750m-G57. The sequence goes on from CAZSLS010000036.1 coordinate 35,205, forward strand.
AGCGAAGACGAGGCCTACGACCTGATACTCGGCGACGCGGGCAAGGTGTTCGACCTGTCGACGGAGAAAGCCGAAATTCGCGAGGCTTACGGTATGAACACGTTCGGGCAGTCCTGCCTGATGGCCCGCCGACTTGTCGAAAAGGGCGTGCCCTACATCACCATTAATTACACCGGATGGGATACGCACAAAGGACACTTCCAGACCATGCGACGCAAGCTGCCCAACCTGGACGCCGGAATGAGTACGCTGCTGACGGACCTGTCCGATCGCGGGCTGCTCGACAGCACCATCGTGTGGTGGGGCGGTGAGTTCGGGCGAACCCCGAAGATCGACTGGAAACCGCCCTGGAATGGCGGACGAAGCCACTACGGTCGCGTATTCTCCACCGTTGTCGCCGGCGGCGGATTCAAGGGCGGACACGTCGTCGGATCGACCGACGCCAAGGCCGAAACCGTAAAGGACCGCCCGGTCTACCCGTGGGACCTTATCGGCAGCATGTACGAACTGCTGGGAATCGATCCGAAAGCCAGGCTCCCGCACCCGCAGGGCAAGATCGTTCGCGCGACACCGTCGGAAAAAGACGGATACAAGATCGGCGGGCGTCTTGGCGAGATCATGTAACCGGTTGGCGGAGTTTGTCATGAGTAATCTATTGCGATTGCGGGTCGCTCTGTTTGCGGCGGTGCTGCTTGTCGCCGCTTCGGGCGCTTGGGCTCAGACGTTTGTCTCGAACATCGGGTACGTGTACCCGGCTGGAGGGCGGCAGGGTGATTCATTTGAAGTCACCGTCGGCGGACAGTTCCTCAAAGGCGTCACGGACGTATATTTCTCGGGCAAGGGCGTTGACGCGGAAATCGTAAAGTACATCAAACCGCTGTCGAAGAAACAAATCAACGACTTGCGGAAGAAGCTCAATATGCTTCAGAAGACCCTGCCCGCATCGGCCAGGAGGAAACCCTACAGGCTCAGGTTCGTAAGCATCGCCCCGAAGTTCAACGCTTACGCCAAAGAGATGGGCCTGAAGGATATGGATCTGAAGACCTATTTCGAGCTGATGAAGAAGCTCAGGGATCCCAAGCGGCAGCCCAACGCCCAACTGGCCGAACAGGTTATACTCCGGATCAAGATCTCGCCCGACGCCGCCCCGGGCCCGCGCGAAATGCGGTTCAAGACAAATATCGGACTGTCGAACCCGCGAATGTTCCAGGTCGCTGAGTTCAGTGAATACCGTGAAACCGAACCGAACAACAAGACCGCCGACAGCGCGATAACCGGTTCGCTCCCGGCGGTGATAAACGGACAGATCATGCCCGGCGACGTAGATCGGTTCGAATTCACTGCCAGGAAGGGCACGCGTTTGGTAGCATCCGCCGACGCTCGCGAACTTATCCCGTACCTTGCAGACGCCGTGCCCGGATGGTTCCAGGCTACCCTGGCGCTCTACAACGAGAAGGGAGATCGCGTCGCGTACGCCGACGACTACCGCTTTCATCCCGACCCGGTGCTGCGCTACCTCGTGCCCGAAACGGGAAAATACGTGCTGGAAATTAAGGATGCGATCTATCGCGGGCGTGAGGATTTCGTCTATCGGATCACGCTTGGCTCCACGCCGTTTGTGGACAGTATTTTCCCTCTCGGCGGAACGGTTGGCGCCAAAACGATCGTGCAGGTCCAGGGCTGGAATCTGCCGGCCCTGCGCGTAAGGCTCAGTAACAAGAACGAGGAGCCCGGGGTTAGATCGATCACTGTAGGCAAGGGCAGGCGAGCTTCGAATCGCGTTCCGTTTGCGCTGGATACGCTGCCGGAATTGCGCGACGTCGAGCCCAACAACAACCAGTCGGCCTCCCAGAAAATCAAGCTGCCGGTGATCGTGAACGGGCGAATAAACCGGTCCGGCGACTGGGACGTCTTCAACTTCACCGGCCGCAAAGGCGACGAAGTAGTCGCACGCGTTCAGGCCCGATCGCTCGGCTCGCCGACGGACTCGATGCTGAAACTCACCGACGCAACGGGCAAGACCCTGGCGGTCAACGACGACTACGAAGACAAAGGTGCCGGGCTTATAACCCATCACGCCGATTCGATGTTGAGCGTCAAACTTCCCGCCGACGGGACATACCTGCTGCACCTCGGCGACACGCAGGGCAAAGGAGGACCGGACTGCGGGTACCGTCTGCGCATCGGACCCCGCCAACCGGACTTCGCACTGAGAGTCACCCCGTCGGGCATCTCGGCCCGTCCGGGAGCAGTCGTCCCGATAACCGTATACGCGCTGCGGAAAGACGGTTTCTCCGACAGCATTTCGCTGAAACTGACCGACGCGCCGAGCGGTTTTCTGCTGAGAGGAGCCCGGATCCCCGCCGGCCGGGACAAGCTCACGATGACGCTGACAATGCCTTTCAAAGCGCCAAGCGAGCCGGTAATGTTGAACCTTGTCGGGCAGTCGGTAATTGACAGGAAAACCGTATCCCGACGGGCCCAGCCCGCAGAGGACATGATGCAGGCGTTCTTGTACCGTCATCTGGTGACGGCGGAGAACTGGATGGCGATCGTGTCGAAGAAAGGGCGATGGAGCCCGCCATGGAAAATCCTGAACCCGGGGGCGATCAGGCTTGCGCCGGGCAAAACCTCGCTGATTCGCCTTACCGGCTACAGGGGCCCGATGGCGTCGAAAGTTCAGTTGGAATTGAGCGCCCCGCCCGAGGGCGTTTCTATCGGTAAAGTAACGCCGGGCGCCCGGGGCGCCATGACGTTTGAATTGAAAGCAGATCTATCCAAATCCAAACCCGGCGAAAAAGGAAACCTTATCGTCAGTGCGTTCGTTATGCGTGCGCCCAGGAGCAAGGATGGAAAGAAACGCCCGCCGCGGCGCATGGGTATGGGCGTGCTTCCCGCGATACCGTTTGAAATCTTACCCGCGGCCTCCGACAAGTCACAACGATAGCAATGGAGCTTGCAATAATGGCCTCACGCCGATGGCGCGTAGCGATGTTTCTGCTCGCTTTCTTCGCGGTCCCGCTCAGTGCGCCGGCCCAGGACGGTCCGCACATCGGTTACATATACCCAGCCGGCGGGCGCCGTGGAACCACGGTGGAAGTCTCCGTAGGCGGGCAGCGTCTAAGCGGAGTTACGGGCGGGAACGTTTCCGGACAGGGAGTCAAAGTCAAACTCATCAGCCACGCCAATCCCCTGTCGGGCGACCAGATAAGTGCACTCGGCAGGAAGGTTAGTCAACTCGAATCTCAATACGCTCGCATACCCGAGCACCTTCGGACAGGAGGCAACACGTACGAGTCGCTGGTGATCGAGGGATTCAAGAATTACGCCAAGAAACTCAAAGCCGCCCGCATGACGCCCAAGGCGTTTCTGGCGCTGCGCCAGCGCCTGAGGGATCCGAAGCGCCAACCCAACGCGCAGATCGGCGAGACCGTTTCGCTGAATCTCATCATCGCTCCCGACGCCAAACCGGGGCGCCGCGAAATACGACTGCAAACCTCCTCGGGCGTTACCAATCCGCTCGTTCTTGATATCGGGCAATACACCGAATATCTCGAAAACGAGCCCAACAACAAAACTCCCGATGCGGGCCTTCCCAAATCGCTACCGGTGATCGTAAATGGACAGATCATGCCCGGTGACATCGACCGCTTCGCTTTCACCGCTCGCAAGAGCATGAAACTCGTAGCCGTCGTCAGCGCCCGCGAGCTTATCCCATATCTTGCCGACGCCGTCCCCGGATGGTTCCAGGCATCGCTGAAACTTTCCGACATGAAAGGCAGGGAGGTGGCGTACACCGACGACTTCCGTTTCCATCCCGATCCGGTTATCCAGTACGAGGTACCCGCCGACGGAAAATACGTACTGGAGATCAAGGATTCAATCTACCGGGGACGTGAGGATTTCGTTTACCGCATCACCATTGGCGAACTTCCGTTTATCACCGGCGTGTTCCCGCTGGGCGGACCCGCCGGGGCCGAAACGCACGTGAAGCTCACCGGGTGGAACCTGCCTTCCGACGCCGTGACGGTAGATGCCTCCAAGAGCGGACCGAAAACCATACCGATCACGCTGGCGAAAGAAAAATGCTCCTCCAACGCCATGCCGTTCGTTCTCGATACGCTGCCGGAATCTCCAGAGTCCGAACCGAACAACAAGACCGCCGCTCAGCGGATCAAACTTCCGATGATCATCAACGGGCACATCGACCGTCCCGGCGATTGGGACGTGTTCAGTTTCTCCGGGCGAAAGGGCCAGGAGGTAGTGGCTGAGGTACTCGCCCGGCGGCTCGAATCGCCGCTGGACTCCCTGCTGAAAATCACCGATGTTTCGGGGAAGCTCCTGGCGGTTAATGACGATTACGAAGACAAGGGCGCCGGCTTGGTAACGCACCACGCTGACTCGCGGATCGGAATAAAACTGCCCGCCGACGGTAAGTATCAGGTCCATCTCGGCGACACCCAGCACAAAGGCGGGCCGGCTTACGCGTATCGTTTGCGAGTCAGTCTGCGGCGACCGGACTTTGATCTGCGAGTCGTTCCTTCCGGTATCAACGCCAAGAGCGGAATGACCGTTCCGATCACGGCGTACGCTTTGCGGAAGGACGGTTATACCGGTCCGATCGCATTGAGCCTCAAGGGTGTTCCGCAAAGTTTTGTTCTCGGCGGCGGCGACATACCGGCCGGTCAGGACAAAATCCGCCTGACGCTTACCGTCTCGCGAATCCCCCGGTCCGAACCGCTGAACATGCGCCTTGTCGGTACTGCGACGATTGGCGGAAAGGAGATATCCCGCCAGGCGAAACCCGCCGAGGACATGATGCAGGCGTTTCTCTATCGCCACCTCGTGCCCGCTCGCGACTGGGTGGTTACGATCACTGGTGAGCGGAGGAACAAGATCAACTTCACGGTCCTGAACGAAGAGCCCGTCAAGCTCATCCCCGGCCGCACCGCACACGCCAGAATCGCCGCGCCACAGGGTCTGCTCGCCATGAAGCTGCAACTCAAACTGAGCGAACCGCCCAAGGGTGTCACCATCAAGAATATCCTGCCGGATCAGCGCGGTCTGCTCGTCGAGTTCAGCGTCGATAAAGAACTTGCCAAACCCGGTCTGAAAGGTAACCTGATCGCAATCGGTTCAGTGGAGCATGTATCGACGTACTATCCGAGCAGCAGCAAACGAAAACCCAGGTCCAAACGCAAACCCACAATAATCAAACGCCGCGTATCCCTGGGCGCCTTACCGGCGATACCGTTCGAACTTCTGCCCGCACCCGACAATCCGTAAACCGCTTACGGTTTCGCGCGCCGTGGGAAGATGAACGTGCGTTACTACCGCGCCTCGGCTGTGTGGGGCAAGTGAGTTCTACAGCATTCCAGTCAGCGATGATTCCGCCAGTATGTCTACCAGCAGATCGTCTGTATCCAGCGCGGCA
>CAZSLS010000037.1:0-40431 GCA_964607575.1 uncultured Planctomycetaceae bacterium
AAACTCGGTAATTCCCTGAATGAGGGCGATGAGGATCAGTTGGAAAAGGGGCATTGCAAATGCTGGAAGTTCCCCGGCTTGAGACAGCTCGTTGACTTCTCCGATATCTACTCGATGACCGCGCCGAGAGCACTGCTATGCCAGAACGGTTTGAAGGAGCGCCCCACATGGTTCTGCGTTCCCCTCGCACGCCAGGCCATGAAGGAAATCAAACTCATATATACCGACTTCAAGCACCCCGAGAACCTCGCTTTAGTCGCGCACAGGGGCGGACACGACGTTGACCTGCCCAGCCTGTTGGCGTTCTTTGACAAACACCTTGCCCGTCCGAAGAATGGAGCGTAAGTATGATTTCTGAGAAAGATAGAAGCATCATCCGAGAACTGGCCGCAAAGTGGATGGAATTCGCGTCGCTACCCGTCATGGATGAGCGGAAACGGGCGTGGAAAGCGGTTCACGACCTCAAGGCCGAGCGACCGGTGATTCTCGTCGAAACCGCCTGGATCGAGAACTTCGTTTCGGCGGAGGAAATCCGTTGCGAGGATCCGCTTCTCCGGGCCGTCGAGCAAAACATGCGGATCACCCTTCGCCAGGCCGAGGAACTCGACGACGACCTGGTCATCGAACCGTACTACCGATTAGGTTGGAAGATGCTCTTCTCGGACTACGGCGTACCGGTGGAGATTCACTCCTCGATACAGCAGCCGGATTCCATGGCGTACCGTTTCAACTTCCCGATCGCCACCCCCGAAGATATCGCCAAGCTGAAGAAAAGGACTATCGACGTCGACCGCGAGAAGACGCGAATCCAGACCCAAACGCTGGAAGATGTGATGGGCGATATCCTGCCGATCATGCCCGGAAACTACGATCCATTCGGTTACGAATTCGAGATCGGGGACTTCGGGGATGTGGGGTTCAACGGTACGTTCTTCTTCGGGCTGACCTGGCAGCTCTACAGGTTCATCGGGAACGACAGTTTTTTCGAGTGGCTCTACGAGGCCCCCGAAGCCATACACGAAATAATGTCTTACATGCTGGACGATCGCATCGCGCTGTTCGAGTTCTTCGAGAAGGAGGGCCTTCTGGCGATGAACACTGACAACCAGATGGCCGGTCCCCGCAGCTACGGGTACGTCTCGGACCTGCCCGAACCGGATTCGACTGACGAGGTGAAGCTGAAGAACCTGTGGGGATGGGCCGAATCGCAGGAAGCCGAAGGCATCTCGCCGCAAATGTACGGGGAGTTCGTTCTCCCCTATCTGGCGAAGCTCAGCGAGAAGTTCGGCCTGATCTACTACGGGTGCTGCGAGGGGGTGGATAACAAGCTCGAGATGATCATGGACGCAATCCCCAATCTCAGGTCGGTTTCCGTTTCCGGTTGGTCGGACTTCGCAAAGTGCGCCGAGATGCTTGGGAAGAACTACGTGTATTCGCGTAAACCTGTTCCCGCTCACATAAGCGGACCGACCCCCCACTGGGACCTCGTGGAGAAGGACATGAAGGACACCTACGCCGTCGCCAAAGACTGCAACGTGGAGATCCTTTATCGGGATGTCTATACGACCAACGGAGACAGATCGCGTCTCAGGAAATGGGTCGATATGACAAAATCCATCTTCAAGATGTAGTCCGCGGTTGCATAGTCCCGGGTAATTGGATCGCCAACCGCAATTCGCTTCGATGTCTGCTGGGCGTCCGTTACGAAAGGACCGCGTTGTATCGGTCGATAGGGGGAATATGGAAGTTCAGATGACGCTCATCCCGGCTTTGCCCGATACCCGAAAGCCGCCGCCCCTGCCTCGCGGCGTACATACTCCTTCCGAAGCGCCGCTGACGGGCGAGCACCTCGACCAACTCACCTACGCGAAGCTGCGGGCCAAGAAGGTCCGCAAGGCCTGTGGTGTCGCGACTCTCAACGGTTGTATCCTGGTCGCGTTTTCGGGCCTATCGCTCCTAATGGCCCTCATCGGCTTGATGTTCGGCGAGTTCGACGTGCTGGGACTGGGCTTTGGCGCCGGTTTGGGGATACTGGCGTGGAACGAATTCCGAGGCCGGGCAATGCTGCGGGGTTTCAAACTGCGGGGTTGTCAGGTGCTGGGCTGGAACCAGGTGGGCTTGCTGGCGATGGTGATCGTCTACTCCGTGTGGATGATCGCCGCGGCCTTGTGGGGTCCGAGCCCATACGATGAGGCTATCGCCAACGAGAGCATGCTCGCCGGGCCACTCGGCTCAATCAACGAGCTCCACAAGATGATCACCGTGGCGATCTACGGGGGACTGATCGTCGGTACATTGATCTTCCAGGGACTCAACGTGCTGTACTACTTCACGCGGCGCACGCACGTGGAAGCATACCTGCGCGAGACGCCGGAGTGGGTGGTGGAACTCCAGCGACGCGGCGTTGCATAATCCGCCCTGGTATATCCCAGTCGACAGACTATACACTCCGCGTCCGGGGCGAATCCTTATGATGTCCGGTAATGACGGAGATTGACAGATCGCAAGGGGTCTGGCAGACTATAGTTGGTTAGGGTTCGATCGCGGGCAAAAGGGCCTCCGCGTTGGCCGGAAACTCCCCATCGTTACGAGACTGAAAGGAACCAGGGAATGAAAGCGCATCATCTGATTTTCGCGGCGGTATTGACGATGGCGGTGATTTGCGGCGGATGTGCCGACAAGCAGGAGAGGAGCGACGGGCCTCATCGAATGCTTTACGAGAAAGCGGGACGTTTTTCGTATGATCCCCCTGACCAATGGAAGATCAGCTCGATGGACGGCCTGGACTATCGCGTTGCCAGCGCGCCAAGAAGAGGGAGATTCGCCTCGAATATCAATGTTGTCGAGGAGAGCTTTGGGGGAAGCCTGGAGGCATATGCGGACGGGAATATCAAGAGTATGAAGCAGGGATTCAAGAATTTGAAGATCCTGTCACGCGGAGAGTTCCGGACGAAAGACAACCAACCTGCAGTGAAGTTGGTTACAGAGAATTCGCAGCGGGGGATGAGGCTCCGCCAGACCTTCTACTTCCTGGGAACCGGGAGAACGAAATTCGTCGTCACCTGCACGACGACCGCACGGGGAGGAGCGAGCTTAGACCCGGTCTTCGAAAGAAGCGTGGCGACGTTCAGGTTCCACAAGTAACGGTCTGACGGCGATGTTGCGGCGCGTTTGGATACTGGATACTACCGCTTCTTTTTGGGTGGCGGTTTCCAGTCCGGGGTCCACTCTTCCCACGGGTTGACCGTGCCCAGGGCCTGTTTCAGCGTGGGGACGGGTCGGTAGTTGGGGTGGTCCTTGTGCGGTGGAACGAGGCGGCCCCAGTATGAACCGCTATAGACTCCGTTGGTGTCGATCCAGGTGGCGATGCGGACGAACTCGGCCTGGGACATTTTGGTTTTGTTGCCCGGGCAACCCTTTTGAATCTGCTTCGTCAGCTTGCTGACATACGATCCGATAGTCTTGGCCGGCGAGTATTCGGTGCCCTCGAAATCCTTACCCTCGCGGAAGCCCGGTACGTAGCCCTTGCGGATCAACTGGACGAAAGACGTATTCGACAGCCACCAATGCTCGCCGGTCAACCTGAGGCCGGCGGCGGGCTTTTCCTTGCCGTGACAACTGACGCACTGCTTATCGAAAATTGGCTGGACGTCCTTTGCGTAGTGCAGCGGTCGGGCGGCGGTGGGGTCTCCAGGCTGGGGCTGGGGCATGACGGGCGGCTTGCTCGTGGCGATGCGCTTGCCCGAGATGCGCGGTACTTCGTTGGGCGTTTCGTGACAGCCGATGCACGCCCTGGTTTCGCCGGGGCGATAGTTCACGTATGTCCGCTCGCGCTGCAGTTCGAGATAGTCCTTGTTCAGCGCCTGGAAGTAGATGTTCCGGTCGGCCGGTACGTAGAAATTCGCAGAACCGTCCTTCTCAACCGGGACCACGCCGCGCAGCAGTTTACAGCTCAACGGTCCCCCGCCACCGGGCGGTTGGGTATGCCCGCACGCGGGCTGCCAGCGTCGGCGTGCGGCCCAGGGACGGGGCAACTGCTCCATGATGCGAATCCACTTGACCTCGCCGCGCTTTACATTTTCCATACCGTGATAGATGTCGAGAACGGACACGACCGCCAGGCCCTTTGCGGCGAGTTTCTCGTCGCGGGGCATGATGGTGATGGGCGGTTTTTTCCGCGGGCGCAGCGGCTGGGCGCACCAGACGGAAGTTTTGGGATCTCGGTAGATCCGCTTGTGGCGGGCCTCGAGGTCGAGGGTGTAGAGCCCGTACGCCGAGGCGTCCTTGGCGTCTCTGGTGCGGTCTTCATTGTGCGAGACGATGAACAGCTCTTTGCTCAACGGGAACGGGTCGCGGTAGAGCGGGCCCTTACCGCTGCGTGTCCATAGCTTCGTCTTGAAGTCGTACTGGTTGTATCCCGGTTCCTGCATGACCTTGACGTAGGGCGTGATATAGGTCATTGGTTCGAGCGTGCGGATGGGCTTGTTCGTATCGACCATGATCACCGTTCCGGTCCCGCTGTGGGGCCAGTGCGGCGAGCCGATGACGACGTAGAGGTTGGAATGTCCGGGTATCTGGCGCCCCTGGATGAACGTGGGCGGGAAGCGGACATTATTACCGTACACCTCGCGCGACGCCGTACCGTCTGCGTTCATGCTCCAGAGGCACTTGACGCCGATCTGTCCCTTGTCGACGTATTCCCACCGCGTGTAGACCACGCGTCCGTCCTCGCAGACAGCGGGCGTAAATTCGCTTACGGCGCTGTGGGTGAGCTTTTCGAGCTTGCTGCCGTCGGTCTCCACTCGATACAGCACAGTACCGGCCAGTTGATCGTCCGAATTGCAGAGCGTCCCGGTCTCGCATCGTGTCGATGCTAACATGATCCCGCCGTCGGGCAGGTAGCACGGGTGCATGTCGTCGGTCTGGTGGTGGTAGATATTGGCGAATCGGATGTACTTCGACTGATCGTACTTCTTGATCCGCAGCGCCTCGTCCTTGGGCGGGTGAGTTATCTGGTGAAGTCCGGACCCGTCGATATTCGACTCGTAGATGCGGAAGCCCTCCCACTCCGAGGCCTTCCATCCGAAGACGATTTTCTTTGCATCAAAGGACAGGTCGACCCGCCCGAAAATACCCTTGATCATCTTGCCGCTGAAGATGTCCTTAACCTTCCCGCTCGACAGGTCCAATATGCAAATGTTACTGCCGAACCGGCTGCATCCGTCGATGAAATCGCTATAGAAATGGCTCGAGTGATACGTGTCGCGCTTGACGAACAGGAGCTTGTCGAACCCCAGTTCCTTGACCAACACCGGACCGTATTTGACGTCCGAGTAGGTCGGCTCGGTAATCTCGGGCATCTTGGCGGTGATAATGCGTCCGGTCTTACCGACCGCGCGATCGGTCAGCGGAAGCCACAGAGCCCCCCCGCCGTCAAACTCGACCGACGCCCCGCCGCCGTGACCGTCTGAGTACTTCACCTTACCGACAGTCCGCAGATCATTCCCGCCGGGCGTGGTATCCTTCGCGTTCTTCTCGAACGACCAAGCCGCCAGCAATTTCGCCCCGCCGAAGTCGGTTTTTCCCTCGAAGAGCTGCTTGATCTCTTCTTCCTTCAGCATGCGGTCGTAGATGCGCACGTCATCGATCTGCCCGGTGAACTGGCGTTTGGTATCGTTGGGGAAGTCGTCGACGCCCTGTCCGAACTTCATCACGCAGGGCGGACCGCCGGGAATCGGAGCCCTCTTGCTCCCGGGGTCCGGTACGCCGTCCAGAATATGCATGAACCCCCGCTTGCCATCAATATAGAACCGCCACGTATGGAAACTGGGCATGACAAGCTGATGCCACTTCCCATCATTGATCTTCGGCCCGCCGCGTGAATGTCCCGCACCTTCCGCCCGGAGGTTTATCCGACCGTTCTCGCCCACGTAGATACACTTGTCGCCCGTGCCCCACTTGCCATTGAGCGATCCGACGGTAAAGATCGGCCCGCCGGTTTTGGAGGTCGTCTTGACCCACATCGAAAGCGTATAGCGATCCTGTCCGAAGTTCACAAGCGGTTTGGTGGTCGCCGGCGGCGCAGCCTGGGTCGATGCGGCAAGTAACAGTCCCAAAACGGGAACAATAAATAGACGATGCAAATTTGACATATTCGGTGCTACTCCTGTCCTGCGTGAATCTTCAATCGCACAGCAATTTGAAGTTCTTCATATCGGCGCGGGGTCTTTTCCGCAACAACTCGTGTATGGGTTCAAATGTCTTCATAATCTTCCGATAGTCCGGATCGTCAGTCGATTTGAAAATCGCCTTACCGCACTTCTCCGTTCCACCCGCCGATTTCGCCAGCGGGGCCAGGAGGAAGTTATTGTTCTGGGGTTTCATCACGCGGGTATAGAACTTGCGTGGAACACCCTTCTTGTGACAACTGTTACAACGTCGCGCCGCGATTTCCTTCAGAGTAGCGTCCAGGGCCTGGGGCATCATTCTTCGGCTGCCCAGGCGGGCCTTGTGATTCGACGACGACGTACCGTAGTACGGAACGTTCAGGTCGATCCAGAGGTATACTCGCTTGCGATCGGCGGCGGGCACGTTAACGAGCTTCTTGCCCTTCTTGTCAGGATGGCCGGTGCGGATGATCTCGGCGAGTTTGCTTGCCGGGCTGCCCCACCGCATCGGCTTGACTTCGAGCACGTTGCTTCCGGCTCCGTTGATCGTCCATATCCACTCGGTGTACGGGCTCATACCGCGGACCTTGTCGTACTTGGCTCCCGACGGGCTGCCATGGCTGAGCCATCGCCTCTCGGACTGCGTACCGGTCCGGGCGAGGATGTCGTACGAGACGTTGAAGAAATCGGTCATGTCACCGGTCAGGTCGACGTTACCGTCCTGCTTGCGTTCGTTGTGGCACTTCAGGCAGTTGCGGTCGAAGACGCCCTGGACGACTTCCTGGTAGCTGAAGCCCTTTACGCCCCATGCGGGTTTCTGAAGTTCCTGCGGTTTGCGGCGGGAGGCCGACGCCATCAGCTTCGGACCGCTGGAGGCCACCGAGTTGCGGTTGGCGTGGCAGCCGACACAACCCTGGACCTCGCCGGGCATGAGGTGCGTGAACGATCGCATCCGCTGCAGAGCCCGCCCTTCGGCGTCGAGGGCGAGAAAGTAAATGGGCACTTCCGAGGGCACTTTGAACGCCGCGCTGCCGTCTTTCTGCACGTCGGCGAATCCCCACACTTTCTTCGGAGCGTACGTCGCGCCGCACGAGACCAGCGGGAACTGGAATCCGAACACCGCGATGTTCCGCATACCGCCCCCGTGGAGGCGTCTGTTGTTCTGCGGTGAGTGAGTGGATTTTTCGATCTCCTGGATGACGGCGATCTGCTTGATCTGACCGCGCTTGACGTGCGGTTCGAGCCCGTTGTAAACGTCCTGCATGTAGATCGTGGCCCAGGCGCCCGAGACGCTCCCGTCTTCGGGCAGCTTGGCGATAGTCCCAAACAGGAGTGGCGGACGTTTTACCTTCCGAACGGGCATGGGGCAATACCATCCCATACCACCTTCGGGTGAGATCAGCGAGATCGCGTTGGCGTCGAAGTCGCGTAGCTGGATCGTCCCGCCCTTGGAGACCAGGAACAGTTTATCGCTAATGGCCAGCGGTTTCTCGTACTGCCCGCCGATGCGCATATCAAGCATTCCGTTACCCCAGGGCCCTCCGCCGATGCGGTGTGCGTAGATGTTGATTTCGGGGGTGAGGTTGCGAATGGCCGCCGGTGAATTGACGCCCTTGGACGGGTCGATCGCGACGATCCCGCCGCGACACGATCCGTTATGGTTCGTCGCGGTGGCGATTACCTGGTTGGTTCCCGGAATCGGTTGGGCGTCCATAAACGTGCCCGGTGAGATCACGCGATTACCGTAATACACGCTCAGGCCCGTACCGTCAGGCTTAATCGCCCACAGGCTCTGGATCGGGCAGGCGGGACGATCAACGTATTCCCACCGCGTGTAGATAATCCGCCCGTCGTTAAGCACCGAGGGCGTGAAGTCCATCAGGTAGTTCGCCGACAATCGTATCTGCTTCGAACCGTCATTCTCCATCCGGTAGAGAACCGGCGAGGTCACCACGTAGCAATATGCGTACGCCGGTTTGCGGTCGGAAATGAACCCGATCCCGCCGTCCGGCAGCCAGCTCGGGTCGAGGTTGTTGTACTTGCCGGTGGTCAGTTGCTTCAGGCCCTTACCGTCGATCCCGATCTTGAATATCTGGTAGTTGCTCTTCTCGTCCTTGTAAAACGATATGTCCTCGATATGCGCCACCGGGTTCGAGGCGACATGCCCGCCTCGCCGCAGGGCGAAGACCACTTCCTTACCATCGTACGACAGGTCGGCGGTCGTGATCATCCCCTTGCCCGCGTCGAAGATGCACTTGGTCTCGCCGGTGTCGGCGGAGTAGATGTACAACCCCCCGCCCGGGCGAAAACCTTCGACGTGGTAAACGTACACGTGCGAAATATTCAGCGGTTTGCGCTTGACCAGCAGGATCTGGTTGAACCCGAGCTTACCCTCGAGCAATTCCTTCCGCAACGCCTTGGCGGCCTCGGTTCGCTCGTTGGCGGGTATCAGCATCTCGGCCAGTTGTTTCTTCGTAATCGGCGCGGCGTACACGCCGATCTCCGCGGCTCCCGGATTGGGCGAGTTGGGATGCGACGACAGGAACTTTATGTGGATCTTCGTGACTTTCTGTTTCTTGAAGTTGATCGTCTGCGGACCGCGCCGATGGGCCAGCCGCCCCTTAACCGCCGGGACTTTCGCATCATCCAGATAAACCTCGTAATCCTTGAAGCACTCGAGCAGTTCGCTGGTCGTGCGGGCCCAGTAGATAATCTGAGCGGCTTGGACGCCCTTTGCCCACTGGAGCGTGAAACTCCCATTCTGCGTTCCCTTAACCGCCCAGTCGCCGCCGGGAACGCCCCCGTTTATCGCCATTGCAGCGGTATAGTCACCACTGAACTGGCTGCTGGCGGTAACCTTTGCCTTGGGCGCAATGTTTCCCGGGATCGTCTCAGCCCGAACCACAGAGGCCCAGCCCGCCGTGATAATAAGCAGGGACAGGTAAGCTGCACTTCTATTTCGCATCAGGTGCTCCTTGGCAACAAGGCCGGATTTCTCATTTGGTCAGCAGCGTGAAGTTTTTCATGTCGGCGCGCGGTATCTTCCGCAGCAGCTCGTGTATGGTGTCGAATGTTTTGATGATCTTCTGGTAGTCCGGATCGTCGGTCGATTTGAAAATCGCCTTACCGCATTTCTCGGTCCCGCCGGCGGACTTCGCCAGCGGCGCCAGCAGGAAGCCGTTGTTCTGCGGATTCTCGAATCGCGTGTAGAATTTCCGGGGTATCTTTCCCTTGTGACATTCATTGCACCGGCGTTTGGCGACCTCGCTGAGCGTCGAATCGAGTTTGGGCGGATACATGCGCCGGCTGCCGATACGCTTCTTGTGGTTCGACGATGACGTACCGTAATACGGGACATTCAGATCGATCCAGATATAGACCCGCTTCCGATCGGCAAGCGGCACGTCAATCATCTTCTTACCCTTTTTGTCAGGGTGGCCGGAATGGATGATCTTGGCGAGTTTGCTCGCCGGGCTGCCCCACCGGTACGGGGCGATCAGGAGAGTGTTATGCCCCGAACCGTTGATCGACCATATCCATTCGGTATACGGGCTCATACCGCGGAAACTGTCATTCTTGGGCCCTATCGGCGAACCGTGAAGGCGCCACTTCCACATGCCCATCGTTCCGGTTCGCGCCAGTATGTCGTACGAAACGTTGAAGAAGTCGGTCTTGTCACCGCTCAAATCGACCTTACCGTCCTGCTTGCGTTCGTTATGACACTTGATGCAATGCTTGTCGAAAACCGGCTGGACGACCTCGGCGTAGGTGAAGCCCTTGACTCCCCACGCCGGTTTGATGAGTTCCTGAGGCTTGCTGCGGATTCGCTTGGCCCCAAGGCGCGGGGCCGCGGAGTTCCGATCCGCATGGCAACCGACGCAACCCTGCTTTTCGCCCGGCATGAAGTGGGTGAACGATCTCATGCGCTGCACGGCGCGTCCCTCCTTATCGAGGGCCATGAAATATATGGGCACTTCGGCGGGGACCTGGAAGGCGGCTCGTCCGTCCTTGTCGACGTTCGCAAATCCCCAGACCTTCTTGGCCGCATAAGTCGCACCGCACGAGACCAGCGGGAACTGGAATCCGAAAGCGGCGATTTTGCGTTTCCTTCCGGTGTACGGGTCGAAGTTGTCCTGTGGGGTGTGGGTGGACTTCTCGAGTTCCTGGATGACGGCGATCTGCGTGATCTCGCCGCGTTTGACGTGCGGCTCGAGACCGTTGTAAACGTCCTGCATGAAGACGGTGGCCCAGTTGCCCGTGACGCTTCCGTCCGCGTGCAACGCCACGTCGCGGTTCATCGGCGTACCGACGATCAGCGGAGGGGTCTTCATCGCGACAACCGGTTGGGGCGAGTAGAACCCCATTCGATCGTTCGGTTTGGCGAGCGGAACTTTGTTGCAATCGAAATCTCGCAGTTCGATCAGACCGTTATTCGACACGAGGAACTTGTCGCCTCCGACGGGCATGGGCTTTTCGTAAGGTCCGCGGAGCCCGTTACCGTAAACTCCCCTCGAGTTGAAGAGGGCGATCTCCGGAGTCAGGTTCGTTATCGCCTTGAGATTGTTGGCACCCATCGTCGGATCGATCAGCACGATCCCGCCGCGGCATGGTCCGTTGTGATTGGTAGCCGTCGCGATGAACGTTTTCTTTCCGGGAACCGGTTGGGCGTCCATGAAGGTTCCCGGCGAGATAACGCGATTTCCATACAGTCCCGCCAGCCCGGTCCCATCGGGATTCATCGTCCAGAGACTCTGGATGGGACAGGCGGCCCGATCGACGTACTCCCATCGCGTGTAGACGATCCGCCCATCATTCGAAACCGAAGGCGTGAAGTCCATCAGGTAGTTCGCCGAGAGGCGCTTCTGCTTCTTCCCGTCGCGGTCCATGCGATAGACCACCGGCGAGGTCACCACGTAACAGTAAGCGTACGCGGGCTTGCGATCGGAAATGAAAGCCACCCCGCCGTCGGGCAGCCAGCATGGATCGAGATTGTTGCTCTTCTCGCTGGTCAACTGTGTCAGGCCCGTACCGTCGATGTTGATTCGCCATATCTGATAGTTGTTCTTGGCGATATCGCGGGGGATGTCAAATGCGTGGCGCATCGGGTTGCAGCGCACCATTCCGCCAGTCTTCATCGCGAAAACGATTTCCTTCCCGTCGTACGACAGGTCGGCGGTCGTGATCATGCCCTGCTTCGCGTCGTAAATGCACTTGACCTTTCCGCCCTCTTCGTCGGCGGTATAGATATACAATCCGCCGCCCGGGATATAACCCTCAACGTGATAGACGTACACGTGCGAGATATTCAGCGGGTGGCGCTTGACCAGAAGGATGTCCTTGAACCCGAGCTTCCCGTCGATCAGATCCTTCCGCAGCGCCTTGGACGCCTCGGTCAGTTTACTGGCGGGGACGCGTATCGCGACAGACGCCCGTTTCGCCATCGCGCCGAGTTGCTTCTTTGTGATCGGCGTCGCATACACGCCGATTTCCGCGGCGCCGGAATTGAGCGAGTTGGGATGCGACGTGAGAAACTTGATGCGGATCTTCGTGACCTTCTGCTTGGTGAAGTTGATCAACTGCGGCCCGTGACGCATTTCCAGTTTCCCTTTGACCGCGGGTTCCTTCGCATCGTTCAGATAGACCTCGTAATCCTTGAAACTCTCGAGATGCTGTCCGGTCGTTCGGGCAAAGTAGACAACCTGGGTCGCCTCGATTTCCTTTTTCCACTGGAGCGTGAACTCACCGCTCTGGGTTCCCTTGACCGCCCAGTCGCTACCCGCAGCATCGCCATCTATGGCGCTGCTCGCACGATACTGACCGCTGAACTGGCTGCTGGCCGATACCTTCGCCTTGCGCGCCAGATTCTCGGGCAGCTTCTCAGCGGCGACCGCGCCGGTTGAAACTACGGTAACGATCAAAAGCGACAAACGAGTCATGGTGCGATTCAGCATCATATTCTCCTTGGTGGTAAACCGGGATTTCTCAGGTAGCATCTAGAATAATTGTATCGGTGTCCCCCGGCTCGGGCAAAGAGATTCTCACTGCCCGTAACCGGTCGGGAGGAGTATAATGCGTGATAGATCGCCCGGCGGTCCAACCGGGCAAGATCGTCCGAAGATTTCGAGACGCCACTAACGAAAAGAAACCGTTAGGAAGATTGCGATGGAAAGACATCACACAATCACTATTCTGCTGGTCTCCGTTGCAGCGGGGGCGGCCTTCGTGTTGGCCATTGAGCCAACAAACAAGCGGGCTACTCGACCGCAACCGACGGCACCACCAGTAGGTATCGCGGCGAAGTATCCTGGTGACAAGGGAATCGCCAGGCACCGGGCAGTCGTGTTTACAGACGGCTTTGAAAACGCCCAGCCGGGAAAGTTGCAGAGCAAGATGGGGGGTGATAAGCAAGCCAAATGGGACAATGCGTGGGGCGGCTGTCGCGTGACGAACCGCACGGAAAACATACACGGGGGCAAAGGTGCGTTGGAATTGGAGATCGTTCGCCCAAGTTCACAGAAAGCAACCAGCATCGGAGTTCACCAGTACTTCAAGAAAGGGTTTGACCGGCTGTATCTGCGATACTACGCGAAATACGGTAAGGACACGCAACTGTACCACGGAGGCACGCACAATGGGGGCAACATAGTGGCCAGGGCTCCGGGCGTACCGCAAGCGTGTCCGGGCGTACCCGCCGACGGGCGAAACAAGTTCACCGTGCTGCTGGACACCTGGCGCGACAAGAAAGCGATCTCCTCGCCGGGTCACCTGGCGATCTATTGCTACCATCCGCAACAAAGGCACAAGTGGGGAGAGCACTTTTTTCCGTCAGGCCGAATCCTGCCCGGTCGACAGGGCCAACTGGCCGGTCTTCTCGGCAAGCAGTTCAAACCCCGGCCGGATGTGATCCCGCAGCGGGGGCGGTGGCGGTGCTATGAGTTGATGGTTCAGGCCAACACGCCGGGCAAGCGTGACGGGCGGATTGCATTCTGGGTAGAGGGCAAGCTCGTCGGCGATTTCCCCGGCCTGCGGCTGCGGGACGCGGCCGGGCTGAAAGCCAATCGGATCGGCTTGGGGCTGTATACGCACAACAACAAGGTCACGAAGACCTGTAGGATGTGGTTCGACGACGTGGTCGTGGCGACTGAGTACATCGGGCCGATGACGCCGGTCATTCTCACTGCCCAGCCTTGATGTACTCCCGGATATTCCTGAGATCGATTTCTCTGGCCTCCCTGTTGAGAGCTATGCGTTTCCTGGCGCGTCTGAGTGCATCTTCGCTCCAGGCGTTGGCTTCCACGTAGTCACCACAATAGGGCACGACCATATCTATCCAGGCGGCCAGCATGTCCAATTCTCCGCGTGAAAGCTTTATGTTCGCCGGACATGGCGACGACTTCGGATCGTTCACCAGGAGCAACTTGCTCCTGGTCGACCCGCCGTGACGGGGCGGGATCATGGTCGGTTCGGAGGAGTTGTTTATCCAGTTGACGATCTCGTTGGCCCGGCCACGCTCCTCGTGCAGTTCGCGTCTCTTGTCAGGCGTTCCGGTGAGCGTCAGATACGATCTCGCCCAGTTGCGCTGCGAGCGTTTGTAGTGGACGGTCTCACTTGTCAGCAGGTATTTCGGGGCTTTCCCACCGGCCTTGTGACACTCGATGCAGTGCTTGTCGAGAATCGGCTGGATCTGTTTGGGAAAGCTGAATCCCCGCGGCGGTCCGTAAAAGGGTTCGAGTTTCTGCGGTCCGGCCTTCATCGCCAGGCTAACGGTCTTCCCGACCCGGGGCGCCTCGTTCTTGTCTTCATGACATCCTGCGCAAGAGAATGTCTCGCCGGGCATCAGGGTCGACCACGATCGCATTGTCTGGACCGCCCGGTTCTCGGAGTCGAGGGCCTGGAAATATACCGGCGTTCGGGCCGGGACCTCAAACATCGCCGAACCGTCGGCGTGGACCGTAGCGTCGCCGAGTATCACCTTGACGTCCCAACTGCCCGTTCCCACCGCAATCGGCGTAACCACACCCGCGCTGCCGCCGGCGCCGCTGGTTCCGTTGGCGCCGATGTTCATCTCCCGGAACCTGAGTTCCACGACGCGCAGTTTCTTGATCGTCCCGCGCCGGACGCCCTTCAGGCCCGGGCCGTGGTAAATATCCTGCACGAAGTAGACGCCGGTCTTCTTGCGATAATCGACCACCGACGGCCTGATATTCGGAACCTTGCGCGGTATCACCGGTATCGGCTTGAGGGATGAGATGCGGTGGTCGGCTGTAAGGACTTCGCGCCGCCCGTCGGTTGTCATGTAGTACAGGTGGAAGCGTACGTAATCTTTGACGTCATCGGGCATGCGCGTGCCGTCTTTCTTCCTGCGGTGGTACGCCAGCGGATCGTAGCTGACCAACAGCGACTTCTCGTCGAGCGGGAACGGGTAGCAGTAATGCCCGCCCTCTTTGGCGTACATGTCCGTTTTCCTGTAGGGAGGTTTCTTGCCCGAGGGTATTTCCACCAGCCCGTCAGTACCCTGTCGTCCCCTGGAGGGGTCCACCACGACCAGCTTACCGCTTTGAGGCGTGTGATGCCCGCCGATGAGGCACATGATCTTCGCCGTCCCGGGAATACCGCGCGGGTGGAAGAAGTTGGTCGGCTCGAACGTGTTGTTCCCGTAGTACTCGCTCTGGGCCGTGCCATCGGGGTTCATCTGGAAGATCGCCTGGGTATAGACCTGGCTGCGATCGTTGTAGTCCCATCGCATGTAGACCACCCGCCCGTCATCCATCACCGTGGGAGCGAGAGTATGGACCTGGTCGAACCCGATCCGCCGCGCGTACTTGCCTTCCCGATCGCAAATGAAGAGATTGCTCACGTCCGGACCGGCGCAGTCGACAGTCTGGACGATCCGCGACGAGTTGAACATGATGTTCCCGTCGGGCAGATAGACCGGTTCGTAACTCGCCCCGTACGTGTCGGCTCCGGTGATCAGACGCGTCTTGCCCGTCGCCAACTCCATTTCGTAGATGTTGTAATGCCTGCTTTCGGCGGTATCTTTCCTCCAGGCAAAGAGGAGGCGTTTGGCGTCGTAGGACAGTGCAGGGTCGCGGATCGTACCGCCCCTGTCGGTCTTGATAAGCTCGGTGACCGCTCCGCTGTCGAGATCAAGCCGGAACAACCCTCCGTACTTGTTGCCCCCCCACCGGGTGTATTCGGTGTAGGCGAAGTTCATGTTGCCCATGTTCTGATGCCTGACGAAAATGACCTTCCGCGTCCTGGCCAGCAGCGGTTTGAGCCTTTCGGTCCGGCGGGCGATGCAGGCCTTAACGTAGAGCCCGAGCCAGCGACGATCGTCCGGCCCGGCGCCACCCTTGACCAGCACACTCAACTCCCCCGCAAGCTTGTCAGACGCCCCGCCGCATTCGGGGAGAACCTTCTCCAGCAGTTTCCGCTCCAATGAGGCGTCACGATTGGTCTTCAGATAGCTTGCAAGATCGCGTTTCCCATCCAACCCCCCTTTCCAATCGCCGGACTTGCCCGCGCTGTCCTGCATGAGCCAATCGGTGCGGATGGGAAAATCCCGCCAGAACCGCCTCGCATACGCCGACCCCAACGCCAGATCAACGTCCTTCCCCAAGTTGCGGACTTTAGCCCGCGCAAACAGCATAGTCGCCTGCCAGGTCGCCTGTTTGGCGTAGGCGATCTCCGCGGGCTCAACGATCAGCGGCGTCCGCTCATGATGATCCCCCCGCGACGCACCGCAGAGACACACGATCAGAGTTGCAAGACATATCGCGTTACGCATGGGCGTCCTTATTTGACCGCAGGCTTGTTCAACGCCCGAGCCAGGGCGTATCCAATCAGGCTGTAAGTGGCGGCCGATCCGTTGTAGTGACAGAACCAGTGTTGCCCCAACCGGAGGAACTCATCGTTCAACTCCTTCGTCGGAAGATGATTGGCCTCGGTGTCCTTTATCCCTGCCTTCTGCTTCTTGCCCCAATAAGCGTTGCTGATAACGCGAAGCTCCTGGAGGCGCACGTCCCAGTAATCCAGCGTTGAAACGAACGTCACGTTTTTCAGCTTCGGATCCTCGGCGACAGCCTTCTGGAGCTTGCGAAGCTCCACTATCGATTCAGCCTCCCAATCCCTGCCCTTCGCCTCGGCCAGCTTTGTCATCTCGTGCCCGCCGACGCCCAACTCCCCGATCACCACCGGCATGTTGGGAGCGTTGAGGTCCTTGCGCAAGTCGTGAATCATGGCCGTCAGATTATGCTTGTAGCGAGCCAGAACGTTCTTGCCCAAATGCTTCCCATCCTTCTGGAAGTGCCACGCCCCCAGATCGTTCCACCCCTGAAACCACGCCATCCCGGCGATCTCATAGCCCTGCCCCTTGTATCCGGGCACAACGTCCTTGATGTTCGCCAGCGTCTCTTTGACCTCGGCGACCATCTTCCGATAGTACTTGCCGACCTCGCGTCTGTCGCCTTCCTTGCGCCTGTGGGCAAAGAACTTCGCCTCATCCCCCACCGGTTTGCCCGCACCAGGCGAGCGGAAGTCGCAGATCACATCCTTGCCCCCCCAGGCCGTCTTGATCAGCAGGACATGCTCGTCGTACTGCTCGCCCATGATCGTGCCGAACATCAATTCCGGACCGAGTTCGTGCTTTTCGCTGCCCCAACCTACGGTCAGCCGACCGCTTCGCTTCTTCCGCTGCGGAGCCTTGTACGAAATGGTCACATCATCGCGCACCGCCCAGGAACCGTCGGGGCTTTTGAGCTTCTTCAGCAGATGCCCGTACTTCGGATGGTTACCGAGATGAGGGAGGCTGCGAACCTGCCCGTGCCCCTCCATATTGGACTGACCGGCCAGGATGAACACCTTGACCTTCTTGTCAGCAGCGCGGGCCATCGACGAAAGTCCAAGCAGCCCGACAGCGGCGATCAACGCCATTATTATCCGGTGATTGGTCATTAGTTGTCTCCGCTATTTTCTGCCCATCATGCAGACAACTTTTCCGTCCACAGTGGTCATGTACAGAAGTCCGGACGCCGATATCATACCGTCGAAAACGGGCAGGAACTTGAGTTTGGTTTTCGCGATCGTCTGACCAGTCTTCGCCGACACCGCATAAAGGATGCTTCCCTGGCTTCCGGTGAAGAGTTCGGCCTGCTTTCTCAGGGCGTCGAGTTGCGTCGCCTGGCGCAGGGCGGCTTTCTGTTCGTCAACGATATCCTCCGGCCCGCAGGCAAAGACGATGTCTCCGGTCTTTACCATCGCCCGGGTGAGTATTGGAATCTCAACGCTCCAGAGGGTCGCGAACGCACCGGGGCGCCCTGGCCGTTTCTTCCCGGGCGTGGGCTTCTTCTTCGGGCCGGTAAGGTTGCGAGGCACGGAGAACAGGCGGTATTCCATCGGCACGGTCCATCGCCAGTAATTCTGCCGGCGACCGAAAATGTACATATTCTCCTTGTCGAGGACCATGATCTTGCCCGACGGAGCCCTGCGCCCGGTCCCTCCGTAACCTGGCCCGCCCAGGACGCTTCGCCCGTAAACCCAAAACGCGCGATGCCAGTAGTTGTCGTCCAGAAAACCATTGGGAACAAACAAGTGAGCATCGTCGCCTCGCTGCTGTCTGACGTCGATGTGGTTAACGCGGCTTCGCTTGCCCTTCAGGTCGAACGGTTGGGACCGCATGAAGAGGTATTTCCCTTCGCTGCTGAGAATGTCCGTCGACGCCACAGGCATGTCGAGCATCTTGACGTGGGTGTGCAAATCCTTGCCCGTATTGGGATCCTTTTCGTCCAACTGCGTCTGTGAAAGGATCTCGCCGCTGGACGCCTTGAGGCGATAGAGCGTAAGCCCGCCGTCGAGGAACATCGATCGCCCGGCGATCACATAAGCGACATCGTCTCGGACCAGCACGGCGCCATGCACCGGCCAGACCGACTCCAACTGCTCGTAGACCATTAACCGCTGATCGTATGGAGCGGCCGCAAATCGCCACACAAGCTCGCCGTCGGAAGCCCTCAGGCAATAAACGTATCCGTCGGCGCTACCGAAGATCACGGTTCCCTTGCAGTAAGTCGGGGGCGAGTCGACGCGCCCGCCGGCGGTGTAGGTCCACTCGATCTTACCGTGGACCTTGTTGATCGCATAGATCGTGTGGGCGTCAATCGCGGCGACAAAGAGCTTCCCGCCAGCGACTATGGGCTGGCTGAGTCGTCCGTTAATCTGATGCGTCCACCTGACGGCGCCTTTGGGACCCACCGTCGCGCCGGTCGAACCGTCGCGAGCGGCATTGCGACGGTAGGTAGGCCAATCATCTGGCGAGGCCTCCGGACCGTCGGCGGCGTCGAACGCGGGGCCTTTCAGCAGGCGGTCTTTCGCCTTCAACGGTTTGACGCCGATTTTCCGCGGACCGGAAAGTGCGTTGAAACCGCTCAGCTTGGCTTCGGGGTAGCACGCGCATGGATGCGGCGGACCGTAGATCAAACCGTTGGCAGGCATGAGCCCGTAGGCGCATGCGCCTCGGGTCCAATGGTGCAGGCTCCACTTACCGGTTTTGACGTCGATCATCTCGATGCCCGTTCGCGAGGTCAGGAAGAAGTTCACGGTGGCTTTTGCCCGGTGACAGCGATGGTGGAACCAGTAGCAGTTGGCCCCACGCGGGATGGTCTTCTCGGGTTTGCCCGTTTCCAGGTTGTACGAAATGAACTCGCCGGTGCTCGGGGAGACTTCGGGGTATCGCCTGTCGAATTCGCCGGGTTTGGAGTTGAGGCTTCCGCACCAGACACGGTCGCCTATTACAAAAATATCCTGCGGCGACTGGTAGCCCGAGGGCAGGTGCGGTTTCTGCCACTTGATTTTCCCCGTCGCTGAGTCCAGGCACGTCATCAATCCGCCTGACCCGGCGTGTTCTCGCCAATTCTCTCCGCCCACATACAAGACGCTCTTCCCGGCGGCGACCAGTGTGGGCGCAAAATAGGTGGGCATCTTCTTCTCACGCCATGGAAGTTTCTCCGACTTCCACAACTCCTTGCCCGAAACGCAATCGAAGGCGATGATCCGCGGGCCATCGCAAAGGTAGACTTTTTTGTCGCCGACAGTCAGCGTAACCGGCGCAATCCAACTCAGTTCATGGCGCCAGAGGACCTTGCCGTCAGATTCCTTGACCGCCATCACCGTCTTCGGCGTCTTTTTCCAGAAACCTCCGCGTTGCCGAGCGTCGATTGTGGGATGGATAACCAGATACAACACGCCGCCGGCGACGATGATCTCCTCGGTCTTCTCGGTTCCTTCGTAGACTTTCAGCACTTTCCCCGTCACAGCGTCGAGTTTGCTGACAGGCTTCATGAGGCCCAACGTCACATACACCGCATCTTTAACCGCCACCAGCCGGCGCGGCGTCTTTGACGGTCCGCTCTTGAGCGGCCAGAGTTGATCGGTCCACTGGCCGATCTGCTTCTTCCAGAGAATCACACCGTTGAACGCATCGCGGGCGACGACCTTCCAGTCAGAGTCCCAGAGGATGGAAGCTCGCGGACCTTCGTCGACGATATAGAACAGCCGCCCTCCCACAGTCACCACAGCCGGTATGCTGGAGGATTTGTCGTGGTGGCGGGAATATTTCGGGCTGCCCTTCCATTGCAGATGTTTGATCGGGGCGGTTATCGCGGTGTCTTTGCTCACGGCGTTGTTGTCCGGCGCCCGGAGGTAATGCGTCCAGTCGTCGAGTTGTGAGGAGACTGGCTTGACGGTCTTCTTCCAACCACCGCCGGACTGCTCCAGCAGCACGCCCCTGGGCGCAAGGGCCCTCATCAGTTCAGCCCGCGAAACCTTGAAGGGAGAACTGACCACCAGCAGATTGACCATATTGTCGATGTAGGGCAGATGCTCACCGTCGAAAACCGCGGCCGACACCGCACCGTTGAACCTGGCGGCCAAGAAACGCTTGCGGGCCTCCTGGACTATCCCGCGGTCCGTATCCAGCCCGTGTATGATGTATGCGTCGCCGCCGGCCTTCAAGGCGGCGGTCAACTTCCCGTCGGCGCATCCGAGATGAACAACAAACCCACCCCTGATCCCGCCGGCGTCCGATATCTCAGCAGACGACTCACAGAAGCAGATATCTGCCAGCATCAGCACGAAAATGCCAGTCACCGTTCCAAGCCTTATGTTCTTCATTGTTCGCTCTCCTGTCATTTCTTCCAGACCGACTCTACCCCCTGGATGCCCATACTGACAAGCTTCACCTTCTGGAAGACCGCTTATCCGGCGTTGGCTTTGCTGACTCGTTCGGTCCAGAACGCGCGGGCCTGCTGGTGGTATTTCAGGACCTCCCGAAGTTCCGCTTCAGATTTGACACTCTTTCTCAGGCGCCCAATCCGCTCGTTGACCCAGTCGAGGAAGAACTGCGACGATCGGCGGCTGATCCGCCGTTTCACCTTGGCGAATTCAACGTAGAAGGGCCCTGTCGAGGCAAAGCGAAATGTCTTGGGATTGTCGGCCAGTGCGCGCACGAGAAACCACCCGCTCTGCCCGGCTGGCAACTCGACAACGTGCTTCTGATTGCGCTTGGCGGTCCACGGGATCGTCTTGGCGACCGCTCCGTTTTGGATGATCTCCAGTTTGCCAACGCCATCCTGCGTCGTCAGTTCCACCTCAAGACGAATCTGCGTCGGCTTGGCGCCTTTCCCGACCAGAACCGCCCCGGGCAACTCGTCGTTCGCCTTGACAACCAGCAGCGGACCGTTAGTCACAAAGCAGCGCCCCGCCGCCAGGGCCTTCCACCACGCTTCGGGGCTGAACTTGCTGTCGAGGTGTACATACACGCGATTATAGCCCACAGGATTGGGCAGCACGCCCGAAGCGCTGCCGGCTGACGGTGGTAAGCGCAGGCCGCTGTTGAGGATGTGATAATAAATCTCCTGGGTCCAGAAACCGTTGCCCAGTGGAGGCGGAAGGCGTTTTGTGTCCCGCGGCTTGCCCCAGGCCTCGTTGGCAAGCATACGGCTGTGGCACATGTGATTGTTGGCCAGGCCGATCGAGTTCATCTTACCGCTGGCCAGCCAAACCGGAACGTCCCACCAGAACGGTTTTTCGATATCGATCCAGACTCCCGGAGCACTCTTCCCGGCCGCTGCCACGAATTGCATTGGACAGGGCACTTCGCGGGTAGCCCTTGTTATATCGATGGGTCGGCCCATACGATGAAAAAGGAGCGCCCCGCCCTGCCGCTCGTCTTCCCCGGCCTGGGGGAGTTTGCTCTCTGTCCAGTTATTACGTTTGTTCCACCATGTTATTACTGGGGCAAAATCCAGGTCTTCGGCCCGCATCAGCAGTTCGATGTCCCTCAGGGGTCGGTGGACGTGCAGGTCACCACTGTACCAACCGGCCCGGCGGAGGTCCGCTATGCGCTTCATGACGAGCTTTTTGGTCTCGCTGAGGCCGGCCTTGATAGTGATCTCACCGATCAAGCGTTCAAACTCCGGACCGCGCTCCACTGCGTAGCGATACTTGCCCGGTCTTAAGCCAACGCTCGCACGACCCCCGCAGACGAAGTGATCTCGCCAGAACGGCTTGCCCGATGCCCGCTGCGGTTTACCCGCTTCATCGGCGAGATGAATCCTGCAGGGCAGGGCTGCTGCCTTTTCGTCATCCACATGGATCTGCAGGCGAACATCCGATGGGGTCTGGCCTTGAGTTGCCGCGAGCGGTATTACAACGACCAGAGATGCTATAAGTACTCGGATCATAGCGGACCTCTATTCAAGATTATGGCTGAAACCTGTCCCGCATTCTACTGCCGGCCGACTGCAGCATCAATTGGTGTATCAAAAGAAGCGGCGGGCCGATTATCTCGACCCGCCGCCTGGGTTCTGCTACCGGTTAGTGAATCACCGGTCAAATTCAGCTTTGCCTACATCATTCCGCCCATGCCGCCACCGGGTCCGCCGGGGGGCATTGCAGCTTCGGGCTCCGGAATGTCAGAGACAATCGCATCGGTCGTCAACAGCAGACCGGCTACCGAAGCGGCGTTCTGCAACGCCGTGCGCTCGACCTTCGTCGGGACGATCACGCCGTCCTTGACCAGGTCGCCGTACTTGGAGCTAAGGGCGTTGTAACCGAAGTTCGGATCGTCGGCGTCGATAACCTTGGCGGCCACGATTGCGCCTTCCAGACCGGAGTTCGACGCGATCTGCTTGATCGGCGCGACCAGGGCGCGGCGGACGATGTCGACGCCGGTCTTCTCGTCGCCTTTGGCTTTGACCTTATCGAGGGCTCCGATCGCTCGGAGAACGGCAGTTCCGCCGCCGGGCAGGATGCCTTCTTCGACCGCGGCGCGGCAGGCGTGCAGGGCGTCCTCGACGCGAGCCTTCTTCTCTTTCATCTCAACTTCGGTCGCGGCGCCAACGTTGATCTGGGCAACGCCACCAGACAGCTTGGCCAGACGCTCTTCGAGCTTCTCACGGTCGTAGTCACTGTCGGTGTTCTCGACCTGGGCCTTGATCTGCTCTATGCGACCCTTGATATCGGCGGTTGATCCCGCGCCTTCGATGATCGTCGTGTCGTCCTTGTCGATCCGGATTCGCTTGGCCGAACCGAGATCGGTCAGCTCAACGCCTTCCAGGTTGACGCCCATGTCTTCCATGATAGCCTTACCGCCGGTGAGGATGGCGATGTCGCGGAGCATCTCTTTTCGCCGATCGCCGAAGCCGGGGGCCTTGACGGCGACAACCTGCAGCGTTCCGCGAAGCTTGTTGATCACCAGGGTGGCCAGCGCCTCGCCGTCAATGTCTTCGGCGATGATGACCAGGGGGCGTCCGGATTTGGAGACAGCCTCCAGGAGCGGGACGAGATCCTTGATGTTGCTGATCTTCTTTTCGTTGATGAGGATGAGCGGTTTGTCCAGGTCGCACTCCATCGTCTCGATCTTGTTGACGAAATGCGGGGAGATGTATCCCCTGTCAAACTGCATTCCTTCGACTAGATCGACGGTGGTATCGATTCCCTGTCCTTCTTCGACCGTTATGACTCCGTCTTTCCCGACCTTGTCCATGGCGTCGGCGATCTTCTTACCGATCTCGGCGTCCTGGTTGGCAGCGCACGTACCGACCTGGGCGATTTCCCTGGAGGAGGTCACGGGGTTGGAGTTCTTCTCGAGTTCGTCTACGATCGCGATAACGGCTTTGTCGATGCCTCGCTTAAGTTGCATCGCCTTGGCGCCGGCGGTGACGTTCTTGAGCCCTTCTTCGAAAATCGCCTCCGCGTAGATCGTGGCGGTCGTGGTTCCGTCGCCGGCAACGTCGGAAGTCTTCGAGGCTACTTCCTTGACCATCTGCGCGCCGATGTTCTCGTTGGGGTCTTCGAGTTCGATTTCCTTTGCGACCGACACGCCGTCCTTTGTCACGGTCGGTGAACCGTAACTTTTTTCAAGTACGACCACTCTTCCGGTCGGACCGAGAGTGATTTTGACCGCCCGGGCCAGTTGATTAACGCCGCGCCGAATGCTCTCGCGCGCTTCGGTGTCGAATGTAATGTTCTTCTTTGCCATCTGTTATTGCTCCGAAAATTCTTGTGTCAATGTTTCAGTTACGTGGTCTCACCGCCCGTGGCGGAGGGTCACTCGGATGCGGCGATTCAGGTGAGGATCGCCAGAATGTCGCTTTCGTCCATCAGCATGTACTCTTCGCCGTCGACCTTGATCTCCGTACCACCGTAGCTGGAGAACAGGACAACGTCGCCCGGCTTGACCTGGAAGTCCGCACGGCTGCCGTCGTCGAGAACCTTACCGTCGCCAAGTGACAGAACAGTCCCGCGCCTGGGTTTTTCCTGGGCGCTGTCGGGCAGTACGATTCCGCCACGCGTCATCTCTTCAGCTTCGAGACGCTTAATCAGGACTTTTTCGCCCAGCGGACGAATCTTCGGCTGCTTTTTCGTCGTCTTCTTCTTCGCCATTTGTGTGGCTCCTTTTCTGGTCTGTGACCTTTTTAAGTCAGACTGTAGTTCAAGTTCATTCTATTGCTATTGCTATTGCCCGCGACGCAACGTGCGGTCTATCCGGGCCATCATTCTCTGTATCTGCCGCAGCAACTCCTCGAGGGCAAGCGGCTTTACCACTACGGAAAACGCCGTAAGCCGTAACGCATCTTCCAGAAGCCTGCGATCCCTGCGTCTGGTCACTACTACAACAGGCAGTTCCTGATCCAGACGGCGAATCATACGCAGCAGTCTAAGCACGTCAACGGACCACTGTGCTTCGTCGTCCAGAACCGCGGCGTCAGCATCGCCCGAGCCAACGACCTCCAGCAATTCCCGGTCGCTGTCGACCCGGACGGGCTTGAGCAGTTGCGGCCCGATGATCGTCTCGAGGGCGGGCAACCACCACTGGGCCTCTCCGGTAACCACCAGGCCCAGCGGGGCGTGGCAGGGGTCTTCTTGCAAAGCAGAAACCATACACTCAGTCCCAAATGCGACATCCCGGCGCCGCCGAAACGCTGCATATCGTCCGTCATGTGTTTGCAACCTCGGTGCCACAGGACTCATCTCGTGACCAGAACTGGAGTTAGCCATCATTACCCCTCGCGGTCGAACACTGAAAACCTGCCGATAGCGCTCCATCGACCCTTCCGCCCTGCAATAATGACAGGCCGCCTATTGCTGATTGAACAGTCCCGGCAGGGCGCCGCCAGTCATGCGGTTCCCACCTGCCGGAGAGTTTCCAGGCACTTTTTGCAGCAATGGCGAAAGGGCTTGTGATTGTCCGCCGCGGCGATACAATACCCGATGAGCCTGCGTCCCCCCGCCGCGATGGGTAAGAGTTTCTCCGGGAGACTCGCCGCATTCGGGTTCAATCAATAACCGCCCCATGGACAGTACGCCAATGCGAAAGATTCTGAACTTCCTGTACAATTTGCTACCGCTTATCTGCGGGGGTCTGTTTATGCTTCTCGGCGCCGTACTCGGGGGCATCGACGCCGGTGGTCCGGGTATAGGCGTCGGCGGGATTCTTGGACTGCTTCTCGGTACGGTGGCCAGTTTCGTCGTCACCAATCTTCTCGTCCTGCTGTTCGGTAAGAACGCCACGGTCGTCCCCTCCCCTGACAGCGAAGGCGACGCATACGCCGAGACAATCCCCCAACGAGCGCGTAGATACGTCTTTCGAACGCTGGCGATCGTCGCTCTGGTTGCAGTGCTTCACGAATCCTACTGGTTTGCGAAGATGTGGATGGCCACCAGCAACTACAACGCGGGAGCATATATGACCCGTGTGCCTTCACACGACTACCCGCGTGATCGCCTGCAGGACGACCTCGAAGGACAGCGATGGCGGCATGAAGTTCTCTCCGCCCGCCCGCTTAAGTGGATATTCGCGCCCGAGGCGCTAACGCTGAATCAAAGCAACCTCGAACTCATCGATATCGTCACCGAAAAGGCATTTGACAAGCCCCCGGCGCCTCTGGAGGACATACCGGCGGTAACGGAGCTCACCGCCCTCTGGCGATACGATTACACGCTTGGTCATGCTGTCAGCGACCGCTCACTCAATATTTACGGGACGGCCCTCTGCAAGCTCACCGCCGAGCAGTTGGGCGGGCACCAGTCCAGGGGGTGGGTGCTTCGCTACCTGCCCAGTGCATGGTTCCGCTAGCAAATTCGAGTTTAGTCCGTAACTATCACGCGGAAGCCGTAGTTGTAGTGGCGGTATTTTGGTCCGCACCAACTGTTGCGGCTCGCGGACCTCAAGTGGACCTCCCCGTTGTACCACGAGCCGCCGCGGACCGCGCGGGTTTTTCCTTCCCTGGTATACTCGGGATCGACGTTCTTCCCGCTGGCGTAGAAGTCCTTGGAGTACCAGTCGCGGCACCATTCCCAGACGTTCCCGTGCATGTCGTACAGGCCCCAGGCGTTGGGCTTCAGCCGCCCCCCCTTGTGGGCGAATGATTTTGCCTTCTTACCGTCGACCATGTTTCCGATGTACCACCCGTAGTCGCCGATCTTCTTCTTGTCGTCGCCATAGCAGAACTCCGTGTCGCTTCCGGCGCGGCAGGCGTATTCCCATTGGGCTTCGGTCGGAAGGGTGACCGTCTTGCCGATCTTCTTTGACAGCTTGCTACAGAACTCCGTCGCTTCATTCCAGTGAACCCAACTGGCGGGGTAGTCCGCCCCGAGTTTCGTCAGCATCTTACCGTCGTACGGTTTGGAGTCCATTACCGCGGACCACTGCGATTGGGTGACCTCATAAACTCCCATGTAGAACGGTTTGCTGATTTTCACTTTGTGGCGGGGATGCTCGCTTGCGTAGTTCGCCTCCTTCCCACCGTACAGCTTGACGGATTGGGCGGGAGTAAACTTACCGCCCATCATAAACTCACCGGCGGGGACGAGCGCCAGCTTCATCTTGACGTCCTTGGCGATATCGAGTGTCAGATACTTCGGTTGTTTGGCCGGCTTGGCCTGCCCGCCCGGTTTGGCGCGTTTGGCGTGGGTAACACCGGCGCATCCGGAGACAAACAGCATCGAGCAGGCGAGACAGCAAACCAATACCACGGTGAGTTTATTCATCGTCTTCCCTTATTGTCTAACAGGCGTTTTCAATTCCCCCCATTGTTGGCGCCTCACCTCCGGCGGTCAAGGCTGCGTTTGCCCGGGCCTCGCCTTTTGTTTCTCCTTTTATTTTCTCATTGAATAACCTAATGTGATAATCGCGTTTGAATATGACCCTTTAAGGAATGCATAATGAATATCGAAAAAGCGTTACGCGTGTTTTCTATTGTGATGTTACTGTTCGCTTGCGGATGCGCTGATAGCGCCAGGCAATGGACCCTCGAGCCGGTCGGATCGGTAAAGGGTTTTAATATCCCGGAATGTGCTGAGGTGAATCCGGCAGACGGGACTGTTTATGTCGCCAATATCTTTGCAGTGACTCGCGACACCGTCGGGGCGCTTGATTCAAACGGGTTTATCGCCACGCTCGCGCCCGGCGGAAAGCTCAAGGCCCTTAAGGCCATCCAGGGGACGAAAGCACTGCCCGTTCACGGCCCGTCAGGGATGTGCTTCTTTGGCGGATACCTCTACTTCAACGATCGCAACGGTCTGAAGCGATGTCCCCTGTCAGACACGTCAGCCGTCGAAGTCGTGCCCGTCGGGGATACCGCTCATGGATTTAATGATGCCGGTTGCGACGATCGCTATGTTTATGTAACCGGCGAGAACGCCATCTTTCGCGTGGACGCCCGGGGCAAGGGCGGCAAGTTCGTCGATCTGCAAGGGGTCAACGGCGTCAAGAGTTGGAAAGGCAAGCTGTTTGCGGTGACGACAAATAAGAAGAAATCCGATATCTTTGAACTGGACCCCACCGGCAAGGCCCCGCCGAAGGCATTTGGACTGGCCCCGAAATTCGCCGGAATCGACGGTATTGAAATCCTGAGCGATGGAACGTTCCTGATCACCGATTGCCACGGGCACAAGGTCTATACGATCGCCCCCGACCGCAAGACGGTAACCCTGGTGGCGGAAGGCTTGGAGTATCCCGCCGATCTGGGCGTCGATCACGAGCGGGGGCTGGTCTACATCCCGCAATTCTACCGGAACACCGTTGAAGTCTATCGTTTGAAAGCGACGGAGAAATAGTTGCCCGGAGGCGGCGACTCATATCTCGCCTTTTCCATTCCACAGTACAACTCCGTCCTGATTCACAATTTCGATGGCGAGGAACCGGTGAAGCGGCCTCAAGTTGACAAGGACATCGCGCCCGATGTCAACTTTGGTACCATCATCCAGGATCAAGTCCAGATCCCTGATCGTGCGAGCACGCCTTCCCGAACCGCGCACCTCGATCGTTATCAGCAATCGCACGGCCCGGCTCAGGGGGCATAGCACCTTCTGGCCCCGCATTACGCGGTCTGCCTCCCGATCGAGTACTGGAGGACACCATGTCACTGGAAGGAACGCGCGCACAGTCATGGCGATTGGAACAATCAGGCACATGGCGCTAAAGAGCACCCCGACGATCTGGAAGATCCGCGCCGGCAAGGAAACCGCCCCGCCGCCGTCCTCATTGACGATAAGCAAGAGTATCCATGCGCCCAGCCCCGCCATCAACAGGTACGCGATGAACACCGAGACGTCCTTATATAGAGCTGACCTGCGTACGACGAACCGCCACTTTCCGCGATATCGAAACCAGAGCGAGATACCGGCAAGAAGGGTCACCACAGCCCCGATCGCCACGACGACCACCATGACCGCCATGAGTCCCCGGAAGGTCCTGTACCACGGTTTAGGGGCAAGGGCGGCAAGGTCGCGCCGGGCCCTCGAAGCCCTCTCCAGGTTCTTCCGGGCCATCGCAAGCTTGGGATCCAATTCGATCGCTTTCTCATACGCTTCGATCGCCTTGTCATACGCCTCGATCGCCTTGTCCCGATCACCCTTCTTCTCCAACGCAACTCCAAGATTGTTGTAGGCCAGCGCGAACTTGGGATCCAGTTCGATCGCCTTCTTGTGAGCTTCGATAGCTCCGTCAAAGTCGTCCTTGTCACTCAATGCGTTCCCAAGACACGTATGTGTCTCCGCACGTTTGGGATTCAACTCGATGGCTTTCTCATACGCCTCGATCGCCCCGTCCAGATCGCCTTTCTTCCTCAGCACTATTCCGAGGATGGTGTATGCCGTTGCAAACTTGGGATTCAACTCGATGGCCTTCTCGCACGCCTCGATCGCCCCGTCCAGATCACCCTTGTCGTCCAATGCGTTTCCAAGATTGCAGTAGGCCACCGCGAACTTGGGATCCACTTCGATCGCTTTCTTCTGAGCTTCGATCGCCCCGTCCAGGTCGCCCTGTCTCTTCAATGCGTTTCCAAGGTTGTAGTAGGCCACCGCGAGCTTGGGTTCCAGTTCGATCGCCTTCTTGTGAGCTTCGATCGCCCCGTCCGGATCGCCCTTGTCCCTCAATGCGTTTCCAAGACACACGTACGCCTTCCCGAGAGTGGGATCCAGTTCGATGGCCTTCCGGTACGATTTGAGCGCCCCGTCCAGATCACCCTTCTTGTCCAATGCGTTTCCAAGATTGGCGTAGGCCGCCGCCCACGTCGGGTCCAACTCGATAGCTTTGTCATACGCCTCGATCGCCCCGTCCAGATCGCCCTTTTTCTTCAGTATAATTCCGATGAGGTTGTGCGCCCCTATGCACTTGGGGTCCAGTTCGATGGCCTTGACGCACGCCTTGGTCGCCCCGGCCGGGTCACCCTTGTCGTCCAATACGGAACCGAGCTGCTTGTATGCCGCTGCATACTTGGGATCCATCTCGATGGCCTTGAGCAGCAACTTCTCCGTACGCGCCACAAGCTTATCTTTCACACGTGCATCGTAATCGCCCAGCACGAGCAGACTTCCAGCCAGGAGGTTCAATGCAACAGGAGATTCGGTATCCGCCTTAACCGCTTTCTCATACCACTGCCCGGCCTCTTTCCAGATTTGCTCCTCTCCATCGCCGTTCGATGCGCTCGCCCGACAACGGGCATCCTCCCCTTTGCCCAGAAGGGTTAACGCCTCGGTTCGATTGACCTCACGCGGGCCTTTACGAGGTTTGTACTTCTTGCCCAGGGCTTCGGCCAGTTTCGACGTCACCAGCGCTGGTAAATCCAGGACCTGCTCCTTCGTCAGCCGCTCGTTCAAGAAACGCCTATCCTTCCCGGAACCAACATCCAACAGCGATGCCAACACCACCACCCCTTTGCCCTCACGCCGGATGGACCCCCATACCATCCATCGCATCCCTGCCCGTTTACCTGCCGCCCGCAGCGTCTCGCGGTCCGACAGATCGCTTGTCTTCTTGCCCAACGCCCCCGCATGCTGCGCCAGGACCCTGGGCTTCATCGCAACCAGATCGTCTATCCCAGCTTGAGCCTTCCCCGACGCCAGATATGATACCGCCATGCCCCAGGCCGCCAACTCGCCGTCGCCGCCACCGTCCAACGGTACAAAACCGACGCGGGTATAGGCATCCTCCTCGCCACGAGCTTCAGACCACCCGGCCAATACAACCAGGAGCGTCACAATCCCTGCCACAAACCATTGAAAGCGAGTGTTCATTCTGCGGTTCCTTATAATTCCGGGGGCACGCCATACTCGATCATTGGACTTCGCGTACGGCGAACGGATCACTTCCCCGACAACTCCTCGATTCTATTGCGTGCGGTGTCGGCGTTTTCGCCCGTTTTCTCAAGGGAGACGAACATCTGGTAAGCCAGTACTGCCTTTATGTTCTCCTCCAGCTTTTCGTATGCCCCACCCAAGCGGTAATACGCCTCTGCGTTGTCCGGTTTGAGTTCGGCGGCTGTCTTCAAGGCGTCGACAGCTTCGGGATACTGTTCGAGCTTACTGTACGACAACGCCATACCGAGGTGCGAATCGGCGACGTCGGCCTGGATCGCCACGGGCTTCTTGTAGGGCGAGATGCTGTCCTTCCACTGGAACACGGGATCGGCGTCGGCGAGTCTGCGGTAGTAGTTGTCAGTCTCCGGCTTGGCGGCGACCGCCCTCTTGAAGGCGATGATCGCCTCGGGGTATTGCTCAAGTGCGTTCAGGGCGACGCCCGTGTCGTAGTACGCCAGAGCATAATCGAACCTGATGTCGATGGCCTTTTCGTAGGCGGTCACCGCCTCGGCGTGTCGACCCAGTGCGCCGAGCGCCTTGCCCATATCGTAATGCGCCAGAGCGTATTGCGGTTCGATGGCCACGGCCTTCTCATAGGCGTCCACGGCGTCTTCGTAACCGCCCAGATTGAAATGGGCGTAGCCCATACCGCAGTATGCGTGGGCGTTGTCCGGCGCCAGGGCTACCGCGTTCCGGTAGGCCCCCACCGCATCGGCGTACTGCCCGAGGTTGTCGTAGGTGATGCCCATGTTGAAGTACGCCGAAGAATCGTCCGGATTGATGGCGACCGCCTTGTTGTAAGCGTCTGCGGCCTCAGCGTATTGCCCCAGAATGAAGCACTCGTTGCCCTGCTTGATGTGCGCATCAGCCCTTGCCTTCTTGAACATTGCCATAATCAGATCCTCTAAAACTGGCGTCTGGTTCCCAATGCACACAGGATAACGCCAACGGCAAGCCGAGACAAGGGAATGAGCGGAGTCCGTCGGAGTTGGATATTCGCCTGCGCCTCTTACCGTCCGCCAGTTACCAGTTGCCCGCCGTTTTCCCTTGCCCCCAGCCTCTCAATGATTGACTATACCTGGGCGTAAACCTTGCATCAGGAGATCACATGACTCACACCAAGTCACTGCTAACTGTAATGGCCTGCGTCCTGGTTCTTGGCGGTTCAGCCATCGGGCAAGACTGGAAACCTGTATGGAAAGGCGACTCCACCTCGGCGTTCGAAGTCGGAACCCAACTGCGTCCCTGGACCATCCGCGACGAGGGCATCGACGCCATACTTGACAACTGCCAATCGATGGCTGCGATCAACAACATCTACGTGATCGTCGTCATGCATCAGGAACACCGCCCCTTCCATGCCAGGAAGTTCCCACACAATCCGGCAAGGAGTACTTTCCAGGCCGAGGACTCGCGCATCTCGTTCTTCCCGGACATGAAGCGATACGGCAAGATCAAGCCGGTGTTGTCGGACCACGAGTGGATCAGAAAGACCGATTGGCTGCGCCTCGTCGTCAAGGCCTGCCGTAAACGCAAACTCGGCGTCGGCGCCGAAGTCTCCCACTTCCCGATTCCCAAATCGCTGATCAGGAAGAATCCGGATTGGCAGCAGAAGACCATAGACGGCAAGGGTCGCGGAATCTATTTCTGCCCCCACCACCCCGACGTCCGCAAACACTTGCTGGGGCTGTTCGGGGACATTGCGGCTAACTACGATCTCGACTACATCCAGACGTGCCAGTTTGTGTTCAACTCGAACGATATTGACAAGGGCGGGTGCTGTTTCTGCCCTCACTGCATTACCGCGGCGAAGCGAACCGGGTTCGATCTGAAAGCCGCCATACCTGTCCTCCGTGCCAACAAGAACGCCCAACCGCAGCGGGACAAGTGGCTGGCATTCAGGACGCAGGCGACCACGGCGCTGTACCGCGAGATCGCCGAGACAATCCGCAAGGCGAACCCCAACTGCCACCTGCGTTTGAACGATGTCTATACCTGGGGGAGCAGAGACCCCTCACGCACGGGTCTGGACATCCAGGCTGTCGGGCGACATCTCGGTTCACTGGTCAACCAGGACCACCAGGAGCAGTTAGGCAGAGCCAACGAGGATTTCGCGGCCAGGAAGAAATGGCTGACCGCCAACCGAAAACACCTCGGGGCGACCAAGCCCCTGATAAGCGGTATCGCCGCTCGAATGAAGGCCTCTCCCGCCCTTGTCCGCAGAGGGATCAAAGCCGCAGTACAGCATCCGGCCAGGGTCAACGGCTTGGCGCTCAAGCACTACGACGGCGCCTCCTTCTCGCTGTTGCGGTCGTTCAAACAGGGAATGATCGAAGCAGGCGTTCGCGGCCTGACGCCGACTATCGGCAAAGAGATCGAGGAGATGAAACTCAAAGGCTACAAACCGTTCGTCAAGGAGATCGCTGAGGAATGGGGCGTTGAAACTGCGACAACGGGTCAAGCCTCCTGCACCTTCGACCAACCTTCCGGCGTATACGATATCCGCATCACCTACTTCGACGAAAAAGACGGCCGCAGCCGGATCAAGCTGCTCATCGCCGGAACGGAGAGAGCATCGTTCAA
This sequence comes from uncultured Planctomycetaceae bacterium, assembly GCA_964607575.1. Taxonomy (GTDB): domain Bacteria; phylum Planctomycetota; class Phycisphaerae; order SM23-33; family SM23-33; genus BS750m-G57. The sequence continues at coordinate 32,889 of CAZSLS010000037.1, forward strand.
GCTGGACGAAGATTGCGATTGCTGGCGATGGCGCCGGTTCAAACGCATCCGGATCAGCAAGGGCGACACGATAACTCTAATCGGTCAGGCCGACAAAACAGAACAAGCCAGGTTGGATTACATCGAGTTCGTTCCTCAGACGAAGTAGGGCAAGCCAGATAGGTGCGGTATAGAAGTAGTGAGGAGACGAGCCGCGACAAGCGATGGGTACTTGCCCCTTACCGGTCATGGGGCCGGTAGTAGCGCATTTTGTATTTCTGATGTGAGGGATAGTAGGCCTCGAGGTGTTTCCGTCGCGTCAATGCCCATGGCGTAAACGACCGGGAACCGCATTTGTGGAAGAAGACGTCGTCGGCGATGTATACCGCACAATGTACGATGTTCTTCCGCGAATCGGTGAGCACGACAACATCTCCCAACCGAAGATTACCACCGATCCGGTAATACCTGGATTTCAGTGCGGCAGCGTTTTTCACGGTATTGCGTGAGTTCGAACTGTCGTCGGACACTTCGCTGAAAAAGTTCATCGCGGTCCATTGACAGTCGCGGCGGTCGACCTCTTTCTCCGAGCCCAAAGGTCTCGGATAAGTGTACAGCTTGCGCCTGGCCAGCGCGGGCAGGAGATGCGTGATGTTGATAGCCTGCTCGTCTCCTTTCCGCATCAGTGCTTCCAGGATCGGTCGCACTTCTCCGGCTCGCCCCCCGCGTCCCCAGTATTTGACCAGGGCTTCGAGGTCCGAATCAGCGGATACCTTCAAATGAGCGATAAACGTCGCACTGCGCAAAAATGTCCTCACCAGATTCAGACGTTCCGTGCGTGAAGGGATATATCCGGTGGTCCGGAGATCGCCGAAGTACATGAATTCTCCATGCCGGTAGATCAACGGCTCGATGAGTTTTCGGGTGGCCGGCGAGACCGCCGAGCCGGCGAACCATTCGTCCGGTGAACTCCCCAGAAACCTGAAATGATTCTGCTGTTCCATATTCCGCCAGTCGTCATTCAACGCCACATAGAGTACCGAACGATCTTTGAGACACAGGTTCAATACGAGTTGCCTGGAAGGATAGATGCTCATACCGCCGCCTGATTCGTTGGGCCTGGCCATGGAAATCAACTTTTCACGAAGCGGCGCCGAGAGATCTATTGCCATGAAACGGTTAGACAGTTCGGCCGGGCCGCGCTCCGTGAAATACCATACGATATCCCCGGAATAATACTCGGCCGGCATATCCGGTACGAATTCCAGCGGCGGTGCGATGACGACAGGTGTGTATTCCAGTTGCCCCCATTTCCGGGAGACAGGCACCGGGATATCGTCGGGACGCCCGCTCGCAGAATCCGACACGCCGTTTTGCAGAATCGCCATGCAGGGAATAAGGGATGCAACGATGATGATTGCGATTGCTGCCGCCGGCCTCCTAAACGTGTGCCAGACCGTGCGCGCACCGTCCCGGGCGGCGGGCGTTTTCGATCCAGCGCCCTGGTGTTTCGTCGAGTCCATGGTATGTCCAGATGCGGTGTGCAAAATCGGAATCGTAAGCTTGCGGACCGAGCCCGTGGAACCTTCTCATCTCTGCGTCGTGTGCTTGTTCTGCTCGTCCCTTGGTTTGGCAGGTTACGTATGTATTTTATTCCACCGGCTTCGATTTGTCAAGCAGATAAACAACGAAATGGCGGCACTTTAAATCTCCCAGAACATGGCTGCAATGGGAGCAGGGCGCAGCGCAGGGCTCACCCCAATGCCCCTCTGGCGTAAGAAGGGCGGCGATGGGACTGTCCTAGTCGTTCGGTTCCCGAACAGGTGTCCTGGGCGCCGCGTCAATACCGAGTCGGGTTAACACCGCCTGCGCGGCGGGAGCGGGAATGAATGTCTTTGCACAAGGCCATCGGGCCCCCACCACGTGACTGCGCCGTCTTCCTTGCCAGGCAAGCTCGACCCGCATGTCCAGCAGCACATATGCGCTCCCGCACTCAGGGCATACCGCGATGGTCATTCGACCCGGGCTCTTCTTCACCTTCCTCACGAAATTCGGCAGAAGTAAATACGCTTCCGCCTTGACAATACGCAGGATCGCGTCGAGCGACCCGAGCGTGATCCGGGCACGGTATGCCTTCCCGGTGATGGTATGGCACTCCATGCATTCCTGCCTCGTACGCGCCGCGTCAGACAACCGTCTGACTATCATCCTGAGTACCCGCATCAGTATCACAGGTCCGAGAAGGAAGGGAAGCATCTGAAGCAAGATCGACAGGTGTTGTTCCTGCTTGACTCCCGAGACCCTGAAGAGAAAAACCAAAAACCAAATGCCCGTCACGAGGAAATCAAAACCGCCAAATCCATAGCTGAGGTATTTTCGTGCCGCCCGGCCGTCGATCGGCGGGCAGGACTTCCCCAACTGAGCAATTCGCTCCTCGCAAGCGCCGCGAGACGACAGCGTGTCTCCATCCATTGTCCAATTGAGGTCAATACCCTTCAGTTCTGCACGCAGCGCCGCCGCCTGCGCTTGCACCTCGGCGGATGGAGCATCTGTCTTCCCTTCAACATCGGTTGCGTTCAGTTGAGGCGAACTGGCTCGGCGGGACTCCGAAGAACCCCCCTTCGGCGCCTTCCTGCTCCTCCAACGCTCGGTCTTCCGCCTCCGCTTGGCCAACTCAGCAATACCGAGTATCACGAGCATAACAATTCCAACAACCACAAATGAGAGCTGGACAGTCAGCTTAACGGATGGTGACATCGCCAAGAGCATGGAAGAACCTCACTGGCAGGAAATCTAGTTCCGCGTGTAGGTGCGCCGACCGGCCCCTTTCGCCGGTCCATTGAAGCCCGGAGACCGTCCCCGAGCCGATTACAGACAATATAACACCCAACCCCGCCCCTGCCAAGAACGGGATTCGACAATCCTGCGGCCGGTTGGGGGGACGAAACAATCCGAAGCCCAGGGTCAGCCCGACGTTCCCCGATGCTGAAAGTCCCGAAGCACATCGGGGTCCTTCGTGACTTTCAGCATCACGGTTCGCCATCCGCCGTTGTCATTGTCGCCAGTTGCCGGCTTTTAGTCTTGCCACAAACCTACCAATAATCGACAATCATATCGAATTCAGGTCCTAGGTTTAAATCTGACACCCAGAACCTAACACCTGGAACCTGCCTCTCCAACAGTCGTGGGTTGGGGCTGGAAAGCAATTAAGTAAGGCCTCCCCGGAACTACAATGACCCCTGCCCCCCAATAACCCGTGGCAAGCATGAAAACGAAAGACTATTCTGAGACCGTAAAAACATCCCTGATCGTCACTATCTATGCTTATACAGCGAGCGGAGGCGTTGGTATCTTTGGCATATGGCTCGGCCAGAAGATTGTTGATATCCAGAATGTCAGCGGTATTCTCAGCCCGGTGGTAGTAATAAACATGGCGGTAACTGGCGCTGCGTTGGGCGCCAGCTTCGTGGGATTGTGTGGGCTAATTCTCGGGGCAAAACTTGGCCGACGTTTCTCTTACCCGCTGGCGATCAGTGTGGCCGGTTTCCTGGGTCCACTGGCTTTCGCGGTCTTGACATTGTACGGCCTGATGCCCCGGAAAGACCTTTTTGTGATAATTTGGTTCGTGGTGATCAATATGTTTGGACTAGGCGGCGGCGTGCTGCTGGACTGGATCACTCGTGGGTACGAAAGGCGGTCACGCGGAGGGGCCGTCGTGGGAGTAGTCTGGGGATTACTGTTGGGATGGTATCTGCTGTACCGTCTGCAAGAATTGTCCTTTGATATTCGTCCGGGGTGGGTCCTGGTGTGGATGTTCTCGTGTCCCATATGTGCAGGCACCCTGGGGGTTATGTTTGGAGCGATCACGGACAGGATTATGCAACGCAGCCCAGCCCGAAGCCAATTCGGAACGTAGAACGGGTCCCGCCCGCCGTAACGTCGTCGCCAGTTGCCAGTCACCAGTTCCCAATTGCCAGCTTTTAGTCTTGCCACAAGCCTGCCAATAATCGATAATCCTGCAGTCGTTTATGGTCCGGGATGAAAAACACTACCCCTCTGACAGTCGTGGGCTGGGGCGGTGAATAATTGAGTGCGTTCCCGGAATTCGATGCCGGCAGGTCTGGAAACCCCCAGCCTGAACCAGGAGCAAGCCAATGAAGCGATCGACTGCCGTACTGGTGACCGTGTGTGTACTTGCCCTGACCGCAGCCTCGCTGCCCGCATCCGCCCGGGACACCGCCAAACCCAATTCGCGACGCGGCGGCGAGAAGAGTAAAATCGACGTGCAAAACTTCCAGGATTTCCTCAAACTGCTCGAGACCAAAGCCGAAGCGGGCGAGCAGATAGAACTACCGCAGAACGTACGCGATACGATCATCGGGATCAGCATCCTGATCGGCGCGATTCAGTGCTTCTTCGGCTACCGCATCTTCAAGTTCATTCTTGGCCTCGTTGGCTTCATCGTGGGCGGAACACTTGCCGGCGCCATAGGCTTCGCGGTCTATCAACAGGAGGCCGTTGCCCTGCTTGCGGGCATCGTCGGCGGAATTATTGGTGCGGCGCTGATGGTTCTGCTGTATTTCGTTGGCATCTTTCTTTTCGGTGCATGCCTCGGAGCAGCCCTTGGCATGGTCCTGTTCTCTCTGACCGGGATTAGCCCCGAACCTATCGCCCTTCTGATACTGGCAGTCATCACCGGAATCATCGCGTTGGTCGTGCAGAAGTTCATGATCATCGTCTCCACTGGTTTCGGAGGTGCATGGAGTGTAGTTACCGGAATTGCCTACTTTACCACCGGTGCAATTGACCCCACAAACCCTGTGCGAATGTTCAGATCCGGCGGAAAGCACCTTTACGCGATTGCATTGTGCTGGCTTGTACTTGGGATAGTCGGCGTAATTGTGCAGTACAAGACGGCCCCGACCAAAAAGACCGAAGCCCTGCCACCAGCTCCACTCGACGGGAAGAAAAGCAGCGCGCTTTCCTAAGCGAGGGGGGCAGTTGGGGACAGTGGCTCAATGGCTCCCCTATCCCAAGCCGGTTTATCCCGGCGCTTTCTCTGACCCCTTTTTTCTTTTAGTTTAGAACCCACAGATTGCGATCTGCGGGCTGTTGGGGTTTGTGTTGGGTGATTGAGTTTTGTGTTGCGTGTTCGTTATTCTTGCGTCAGAGTCCGGGGGACAGCCACTTAATTATTGAGTTGCGTCGAATCAAGAGGCACGTGGCCGGAGCGGCCGACGACACAAAGGGGCACGCCGAAAGTGAAACCAGAGCAGGTGGGCGTATTCAAATGAACTCCTTTCCGATCCGGGCGTCTAACAGGAGTGAAACCGGTTACTCTGGAACGAAGGAAAGTGCCCATGAATGAACGAACGAGAAGAATTGACGGCGGTAAGATGGTGTTCTGTGCTATTGGCGCGTGTGTTATGTTGCTATGGCTCTTGAGTCCATCTGGCGAGGCCCGCGCCGGGGCCGACAACGCGGTAGAAGCCAAGGCCGCTGCTCGGGAGGCCTGGGAACGTCAACAGGTGGAAGTACTCCGCGCCTTTCGTGGAAACGTTGATATCTATCTGGACGCAAGTGAGGTCAAGGCTGGTCAGCCGGCCTTGACCGGCGTCAAGGTATCCGGATTTACGCCCGCCGGCGGCGCCAAGTTCATCTACGTCACAAACGCGGCGAATGAGCATTGGCGCATTAACCTGGAGAAAATCGTCGCTTGCCGGATTCAAAAGAAATAGCGCCGACGGCGAAACCGAATAGCTCTGACCCTTCTTACGTTCTATTGCTTGCGACGTTTGCGTAGTATGGCCAGGCTTCCGAAGATCAGCAGAGACAGCGTTGCCGGTTCGGGGACGGCGCCGACGGCGAAATCGGAGAAGCTCGTGGTCGTCACGGTGATCGTGTTGTTGTCCAGATCGCGGGAAATGACGGGCAGAACCTCCCATGACGAATCGAGGAGTTGATGGTAGATGCGGAGATGCTCCTCGGGCACAATCAGGTTGGCCTCGTCGTAGGCGAAAGTCAGCGTCACGATCCCGTCGAACTCGCCGTCGAAGTCGATGTCCCATATCTCCAGCGGGTCGCCAGGCAGAAAGAAGTCGATAGTGTCGATGTACTCGGGGGTCAACTCATCGATCGGGGTTGGATTGTACACGACCGTAAGGACCCCACCGACCGTGATTTCCTCGAAGAAGAAGTCGATCCCCCCGACGGTATCGGACCCCCCGCCGGTTTCGACGGGTAGATTGTCACCGGGCACCAGACTGAGCGTCGCAGGTGTGGGTGTCGTCGTGATGTCGGTGAAACTCACCCAGAAGTTCTGGGGTACGTGCCAGCGGCCGTAAACCGCCCCGTCGACGATGATGTGGTCGTTCGACACGCTACTCTGGACATAAGCGCCTGACGACTTACCGTTATCGGCTTCCGCAAACAGGATGAAGTAGGTCTTGTTGTCATCGAGGGAGCAGTCCAAAGCAACCGTAAAGGCCATATCGCCCGCGGGTGTGTCTACGCTGGCGACGGTGCGCTCGATGAAGTTACCGTCAAAGTACGTTACCGAGACAGTATCTGCTTTGCCCTGATTGTTGAACACGACGCTTTCCAGAGTGATCGCTTCCTTGGTCGTGATCTGGAGCCCACTGACCAAAGGGTAGTTATTGGGCAGGGCGGGCCCCTCAATGATCAGGGACGCATCTGCGGGCAGGCTTGCAGCGGCGACGGTAAGCAACACAACGACACCGACGATACGTAACTGATTGGTGAACATAATGTCTCTCCTATGGCTCTTCATTCGCCTTCGATGGTCTAGCCGCTTCATCGAAGGGTCCAGTTAGAAACTCAAGGCAGAAACGTTCCTGCCCTCATTCAATCGACCGGCTCAGGTCGAATACAGCCCGGCGCTCCAGTACGGAGCAGCCATGTGTACCGAGAGTATCATACCATAAAACGCAGATGTCTCCAAGGACATTCCCAGATTGTTCAGCCTTTCCCCTGCCCACCCCCGTACGCCACCTTTGGCGTAGTAGGCACCGTGGCTATGGCCAAAACCATTTCCGTGCTTTGCTAACGACAAGCAATTGGCCACGGCAACCGCCAATTGTTAGTCGCTAAGAGCTTTGGATCACAAGCTTTACCGCACCGCAAAATCGCCTGTGACATATCAGACGGCGGATGATTGTCAATGGATAATTCTCGCTCAGCGTAACAGCATATGCGGTAACGTGTTACGACCGCCAGCCACGCGAGCGAAGGCATTCAGCACGTCGGCGAGAGGTACACACTTCCCACACATGCGACACCCCCACCAGCGGCGAGCATGTCATATGGCCCATCACCGATGCGTATGTAACTCTTCAACCGGCGGAATAATAGCGTTGATATGCTTGCGTCTCCCGCCCTGCAGCCGACCGCCAGGCGACGGAGCGTCCCGGCGGCGGCCTGTGACACGTTTGTGACACCTCCCGCATCGGGCCCGATCTCGCGCGAGGGCAACGACCTCGGTATCCCAAAATAGCCTCACCCGCCCCACTCCACGCTTGACGGACCGCGAGACTGGAAGTAACCT
>CAZSLS010000038.1:0-40341 GCA_964607575.1 uncultured Planctomycetaceae bacterium
GGTGGGCGAGATTGGCTTTGGCTTGAGTTTTCAGCTTCTTGATCGCCTCGTAGTTCTTCGTCCTGCCATCGGGGTCGCTATGCTTGACTTCCGGGGTAAAGTCCCGTTTGTCGGTGCGGAAGTTATGCAGCGGTTGCCACGGCTTGCCTTCGACCTTGAGGTTGCCCATCGGCGAACGGGCCCATGCGTAACGAACCGACACGGGCACTTTAACCAACGGACTCGAGACGAGGATCTGCTTGTTCCTTTGGGCTTTATCTTTGACGCTCTTGGCGACGGCACGGGCGAGGTAATAATTGCCTGATTTGTCGGCGATCGAAAAGCCTTCAATTTCCGAACCCATGTCATCGGGGAAGACGGCTTTGTCGAAAGTCAGCAGCATCTTGTCGGCCTCGACAACGGCGGATAACAACTTCGCCGATTCCCACGAGATGCCTTTTTTTCCGTAAACCGTCTTCAAAGCCCAACGTGCGGTTCGCAGGCCAAGTTCCTTCTTCTTCTTGGTGTGCAGTTGGGGGATCTTCTGGTCGTATGACGGTATGAACGCCGTGTATTCGGGGTTCTTCACGTCGGCCAGCCCCAGGCGCTGGGCCTCGCGAATATAGGCGGCTGTGGAGAAACCCATTTCTTCGAAGTTCAGTCGGGTCTGGGCGCGGCCGCCGGCACAGAACCCGATCACTGCAACCGGTAGTTTGGGATCATTGAAATCCTCACGCCAGCCATCGGCCATCAGCTTCATCAGGATACGATAGAACTTCGGTTTGCAACTCGTATTCATCATCGCGTTGTTGAATCCCTGATGAAACGCCACGCCCTTGATATTCAAACCCTTGAAGACGCCGAACATGCCGTTGTAGCACGACGCCGCATCGCTGGGGCTGCGCCCGGGCACGGACCATGAACGCAAATTCTTGCGGGTCGGTTTGGGCGGCAGCTTATCCTCGGCGACACCCTTTTTGCGCTGGTTGGCTACGGTCTTCTCCCATTTCTCGACTGGCTTCTGAAGAGCCGCGTCCCAGTCGAACTCGGCCTGACGCTTCTCCACCCACTTCAAGTATTCAGCGGCCGCGGGGTGCTCTTTGAATTTATGGCGTGGTACGAGGCTCTCGAGGGATGCTCCTCCGCGAGAGTTGTCGATAATACCAACGGGAATCTGTAGGCTGCGCTGGATGCGCGAACCGAAGAAAAAGCCGATCGCACCCATATCCATAGCAGTCTCGGGCGTGATTATTTTCCAGTTTTTGTCCGTGTCTTTCCCGTTGAGATCCTTGTCCTCCAGATCCGTTTCGACATGTTCGGATTCGGCATAGGAGTTGATCCTGATCTGGCGCATCAAAGGCAAGTGCGCCATGGAGGCCTCGAAGGGCGCTTGGTAGACCGCCTTGAGAGCGAAGGCCATATTGCTCTGCCCGTTCATCACCCAAATGTCGCCAATGAGGATGTTGTCCATCTTGATGGTCTGATCGCCAGCCTGGACGATGATCGCCTGGCCTTTCGCATTGGCGCTTTGGGCCTTGAAGAGAACTTCCCATCGTCCCTTGTCGCCGGCGGCTAGACCCGTGGCGGTCAGCTTGCCGAAAGACACCTTCACACTCGTCCCGGTGGGGGCCCACCCCCAAATCGCGATCGGTTTGTCGCGTTGCAACACCATGTTGCTCCGGAAAATACCGTGGACCTTCAGCTTCTCCGCCGCCGCCAGAGTTTGCGTGCCGGCCGTCAGTAACAAAACGGCAAGCCAGGCAATCTTGAATCTCTTGTTCATCATTAGTCCTTTTGACAAATCTAGTGCGGTTCAATTGTTCCGCGTTTCATGTTCAGGTTATTTCCTGGGCCAGACCTTGATGCGGATTGTCTTTTCGCTTGTAAACTCAAATGGTCCGGGCGCAGGATTCTCAGCGTTTCTCTTCTTGCCTGAATAGTCGGTATCGAGTCGATAGGGCGCAGCGTCGGGCTTCTCGAAGGGAGCGTCGGGGATCTTGGCTTTGCCCAGTAATTTGGTGGTTACAACGGCTCGTTTCTGTTTGGTTATCCATGCCGGATCGACGGCCATTTCGAGCCACCATCCGTCGGGTTTCTCTTCCAACTTGACAGCGGGTTTGAAATCTGCGGCGACCACGGCGTCGCGGTCACGCGTACTCGGTTTGGCGCTGGCGAGGAATACGTTTCCGGCCGCCTGGACATTGGCGTCTTTCTCACCGTAGATCGACAGGCCTCGCCCGAGAAACACGTTATTGTAGTAGCGTTCGTCCTTGTGCTGTATGTCCGACACCTTCATATTCTTCATGGTGTGCGATTTGAAGTAAGGCGTCTTTCTGCGTTCTTTGCGCTGGCTGGTTGACCCGGCGATCAGGTTGTGCGCATAGGCGGCGCCCTGAGACCATTCGGTCAGCGAGCGGGACGACAGGAACAAGTTGTTGTCGATCAGGAACGGTCCGTGATCGACTTCCATGAAGAGGTCCTGCCTGTTGTCGTGAAGCAGATTTCCGGTCACGCGCGTACCCTGGGCCATCCAGTCAAGCCAGATGCCCCCAACGGCGCCGCAGCGGTAAATGTGATTGTTCCTGATGATCACGTCGTTTGAGGCCAGCAGTTTCAGCCCGGCCACGTCGGGCCCGCCGATCCAGCCCCGCTGAGCGATGTCGACGATCGTGTTGCCTTCGATGATGCTGAATATCCCGCCCAGGCTGCCGTGAATCCCGTTCTTCTCACAGTGCGAGATGTGGTTGTTGCGAACGACGTGGCTGCCGATATTCTCTTTAGACCATCCATGCTTAATTGCCAGTTCGCACGATTTGACAAATCCCGGGGCCGAAACAGCCGGCAGCTTGATGCCAAATTTGCCAAGATCGTAGCGCCCCAGCGTGATACCCGTGTTCATCGAGTGGCTGATCACATTGTTTTCGATGATCCAGCCCTTGGACCAGTGCGTTCCGATCAGGCCGATCTGTTCGCTCATCGCCCCGGACCAGGGAGTGGCCGCCTGGCGCATGGTGAAACCGCGAACGGTAATGTAACCTAGCCCGGGTTTGTCAGGATAAAACACGCTCTGCCGCACGTTGATCTCGACCAGTTCCTTATTGGGATCAACATCTTTGAACTGCGCCCAGATCGTGGTGCTGCTTTTGTCAACCTTCGCTTTCCAGAACGGTCGGGCGCCGACGGGGGCTAATACTTGCTTCAGCACCTTGGCTTCATCCATCCACTTACCGTTGAGATAGACCGTTCCGGTATTCCGCGGATAGCCCCTGTGACCGTGCCACTCGCCCCTGATGATACTATTGTAGGGATTGAAATCGCCAAAGAAGCTGTTAGGCAGCGTCACCTTCCAGGTGTCGCCTCCCGCCTTCTTCCAGTCCTTGATGATCTCCGAACCCTTGATCACAACCTTCTCACGGGCTGCGGCTTGGTAGACGATGCGCTTGGTGTCCGATTCGCCGCCGCGCGGAGGGTTGACGCGCTCGCGGTACAACCCCTCATGTACGGTGACCACATCACCGGGTTGGGCGACCTTCGCCGCCGCCGAGATCGTCTTGAAAGGTTTTGATTTCGACCCCGGGTTTCCATCGGCTCCGGCGGGCGATACGTGATACTCATTCGCGGAGATCGAGCAGGCGGTCAGGATAATGGTTAGCGCTGTGATGAATGTTTTGATGATGTAATCCTTTCGTAAAACCGCGCGAAATTGCAAACAGTTTCAGTATGCGCCTACCCGCACCTTAGCGAATCAAAACCGCTTGCGGTTTCGCGCGCTGTTGTTTCATCTTCGCCCCGCAGGGGCGACAGGTCTTATTCAACAACAACCCGGAACCCGACATTGTACACCCGCTGCCAACTCGGGTAACTCAGACGATAGCTTGACGTCGAGCGAACGGGTCGATCGTTCCACGATCCGCCGCGAACGACTTTCCGCCCTGCCCGCAATTCGTTGCGTCCGTCGCTGTCGGAGTACGGATAAGCCCGTATCTCGCTGCGAGTCCACTCGGCTACATTCCCGTGCATGTCTTTAAGCCCGAATGCGTTAGCCTGGTACGCGCCGACATTATTGAGGCAATGCGCCTTATCCGCCGACGCCTTATTCTTCTGGGCAAGCGTCCAGTGATTCGAGGGCATGTATTTGGTGCGCCTGTTGTCGGAGGTGGGGTCAGACATGTTCGCGAATCCGGGATACTTTGTCACATCATCACCGAACGAAGTTACGCTGTCGGTTCCCGCCCGGCATGCCCATTCCCACTGCGATTCGGTCGGTAGGGAGACCTTCTTACCGGTCTTTTTCGACAACCACCTGCAAAAAGCGTTAGCCCGGTCCCATGAGACGCGAATCGCCGGATAGCTTTTCCGATCCATGACGAAACCGTATCGGATCACCACGCCCGGTTTGCTGTACAATCCGTTGACGTGATTCTTGTCAAACTGCTGATACTGCTGAAGCGTCACCTCGGTGACCCCCATCTTGAACGGTTTTTCGATCGCGACTTTGTGCATCGGGCGTTCGTCGGGCGATTCACTGACCGAACCCATGACAAATTTCCCCGCCGGGATCGAGACGACCTCCATCTTCACCCCATCGTCCAGATCGAGGACTTCGGTCGCGCCGGGTTTCGCCTGGAAGGGCCAGTTAGTTATCTTCGGAGCGGCGGCGGGGGAGGGGGCTTTCTTCGGCGCGATGAAGGCCTCTGTTTTCTTGTAGGGCTTGTCGATCACTTCGGATTCGATTTCCAGCAGCGTCGCATATTCCTTGTGGAGTTCAGCCCGGCGTTTCATTGCCTTTTGGGACCGCCCCGACAGCCTCATCTCGCCATAGCTTCCGTGAGCCTGGGCGTTCATATCGATCCAGGTGATCAGGCGATCCCACGCCCCGGGGTCGAGTTTGACATTGTGGTGTCCCTTCGACAGTATTTGGATCAACTCGCTCGTATTGGCGTGGTAGTTCAGCGGAGTCAGCAGGTGGAGGTTCCCCTCAGGCCCCGGACGCCGAACGAACATTTGAAGTTCGAAGTACGATCGCGGCATCTTGTTCTGCATGAAATTGTGATCGCCAAAACGGCCCAACGAGGCGTCGGCGAGATTGATGCGATCTTTCTTCTTACCGTCATGGCAACCGACGCAGTATCTGTCCAACACCGGTTGAACTTCACGGAGGAATGAGAATCCGCGAATCGGACCGTACCACCGCTTGATGCTCTGGCGGGGCTTGAGCGAGGCTTGGGCGACCTTGTTCGGAGGGGCGTCGTTGGGGCTCTCGTGACAACCAATGCACGACAGGACTTCCCCCGGCATGGCCGTCATCCAGCTTCGCATCAGGGCAAGCGCCTTGCCATCGGCATCGAGCGGTTGCAATGCGATCGGGGTGTTGCAGGGAACCTGGAACATCGCCGAACCGTCTTTTTCCACGTTGACCGTTCCGAGAATCACTTTGACGTCCCACCCGCTCTGGATACCGGCGTGGGCGTGCCCGCCAAATCCGCGTGGCGAAAATTCATACTTGAAGATCCGCAGCTTCTTCACCGCCCCTCGCGGTACGCCGGCGAGGCCGGGCCCGAAGTAGACGTCCGAAAGAACGACCGTGGCGTCCTTGGCCTTCAGATTGACCCGCTCGGGAATAATCGGTGGTCTGGTTCGCTTTCTCAAGGGGATCGGTTCGAGGTAATGCTGCGTTGCCGATCGCTTCAGCGGCAGCAGGTTATCGAAGGAATCGACCAGGTAGATACCGTAACGGTCCCTGCTATTGAGCTTGACCGCCGCCAGGTGGAGGTTCCGGCTCAGCGGATAGGGATGGAGGATCTTTGGCCAGTTGCCATGGAAGTATTTATCCGTGACGATCGGCTTGACCGGTTTTCCGTATCCGGGAATCGCCTGCAGGACGCCGTCAGCGTCATTGCGTCCCTTGGCGACATCGAACAGGACAAGTTGCCCGGTGCGCTGATCGCCATGATGACCGCTGACGATACCCGTAAAGGCGGTGGGATGACCGGGTACGGACTTCGCATAGAACAAAGCGTTAGGCCACCACGAATTGCTTCCATAGTGGGCCCGTTGATCGGTTCCATCCGGATTCATGGTAAACAGGATGCGGCTCCAGAAGTGTGAAAGGTCCGTGTATTCCCACCGCAGGAACATGATCCGACCGCTCTCCATCAGATATGGACTCCAGTTGCTTTCCTGATCGAAAGCCAACCGCCGGATTCCCGTACCGTCGCTGTTCATAACATGGAGATTGGCGATATCACCGCCGCCGCCGATGCAGGGAACGCCCTGGAACCCTGCCGTCGAAACGTAGATGATCTTTCCGTTGGGCAGATAGCAACCTTCGAAGTTACTTATGTCGGCGTGCTTGCTCAGGCTCACCTGGCGCGTCGATCTATTCTTGAGGTCCAGTTCAAATACCTGCCACGTCCTTTTTTCGCAGATGGATGAATACAACGCCTTGTCGGCGTCGAAATGAAGATTCATATCGCCCGTGAAAGTTTTCGACGTCATCAGCGGTTCGAACTTCCCGTCAAGCGAGACGATCCCGATGGCATTTGGGCTGTTTTTGGGGACGCGGATCGAGGTATTCACCAGCCAGTTCGCCGTCGTCCCGGGGTAGTTCCGCTGAACGGCGAGAATCTTGTCGAAATCTACAACGGGGTTCGACAACAAAACCCGGCGCTTGAAATCGAGAATCGCCTGAACCGCGGGACCCGAGGTCGCACCCTTGAGTTTGTCTGAGTGCGACCTCAGTTCCGCAAGCAGTTTGGCTTGGTCAAATCGCTTCGGATACCGCTTGGCGAGATCCTTGATCGCCCGTTCCATGGCGTCTGGATTGAAGAGCGAAAGCTCCGGGCCAATTGCCTGCTTCACCGCGGGCCTCTTGTTCTTGTTTTTGTTCTTGCGGGCGTCGCATGTCGGCAAAAACGAAAAGAACACACCCGACAAAACCAGCAGGCACAACCAAAAGGAGGGAGAGGTTGGAATGTCCGGCTTTTGCTCGCGATGTTCTTCCATTATTGCCCTTTCGATCTACGTCCTCGCGTTTGCAGTATTCTACTGTTTCTTCAGCAGATCGACCATCGCGCGACCCATGATTTCGCCGACGTTCATGTAAGTCTCAGCGTTACCGCCGTAGTGGCCGTTGGAGCTGCCGCCCTTGCTGACAGGGTTGGTGTACACGGTGGCGACGTTGCCTTTGAATTCCGGATACTTGCCACTCTTGCCGTCAACCGCGAGCTGAGCGGCGATGATCTTTCCTTCATTGCCCGTGGCGCCTTTCTTGGTCTGTCCAAGGGTGGCGCAGACGAACTTCGCCTTGGGGGCGTTGAAATCCTTGCGCAACTGCTTGATGAAGTGGACGAGATTCTGCTCGTAGCGATTGGCGTGTCCGGCGTTGTAGCGATCCTTGTCGCCCTGCCAGAAGAAGAAGCCCGCGACCTCGTATTTCTTGGCGCCGGGATAGTGCTTATCTAGCTCGGCAAGCACGGTCTTGGCATTGGCGATGTCGCCGTCATACTGCATGCCCGCGTACCAGCCGATCTTCTTGGGCTCGGTGCCTTTTTCCCACCTGTCCGGCGAATCCTTGTATCCGGCGTAGACGTAGGTCTTCGTTTCTCCAGTCTTCCTGTTCTTCTCTGTGACCTCGTAGCGCTCGGATCCGGGAGGCAGCAGATCCCATCCGAGGCTGCGGTTTCCGATGCAGCTCTTGAGGATCATTACCGGCGCCTCGACGGCGTACCCAACCTGATGTCCGATACCGAACTCCGGGCCGATACTCCGCCCTTTGATGGTCATCCATTCATTGTTGCCCCGCCGCATTTTCCCTGTACCGCTGCCCATGACGCGCACGTTTCGCACGTCCTTGCGAACGGTCCATTGACCGGCGCTATCCACAAGGTAGGGGTACAACTTCTTGGTCTTGACCGCGTTCTCCAGCGTCCCGTTCTTGGCTCCAGATATCCTGCCGGCTCCCAGCATATTGGACTGGCCCAGCAGAATGTAAACCTGTACGGGCTTGGACATGTCGGCCGCCTTGCCGTCCGGATCGGGCAGTGTTTTGGCCTTCTCGGCAGCCGATACGCCGGTTAAGAGTATCGCCATCGCCGCCAGCAGACATACCACACTAAATAATGCTTTCTTTTTCATGATCTTGCGTCCTTTCGTTAACGTTTTTCGTTCAGTTGCTTCGTTTGTTGTTTGTCGACAATTTCAATTGTACGCCTTATTGAACACCATATCTATAAGGCCCATCACCTGCCGGTCCATCTTTACTATCTATTCTCGGTTTTCCTTTTCCTCCCCGCATTTTTTGCCTCGTCCGGGCTTATCATCTTGCGGGTCCCGGTCGACGACTCGATCGCATTAACCATGGCCCGCCACGCACCTCCGAACCTGCCTTTCTCGATATTCTTCCACCTCGGATCGGCTTTCAATTTCGCCAGAGCGGGTTTTGCGTTGGCGCCGTATTTCGGCAGGACATTCATCATCATGCGAACCTTGAAGCCCCACTTGCCCGCCTCGGCGTTCATGATCTTGAACGCCGCGTCGATACCTCCGTCGATATTGAGGTTGGCCAGGACGATCAAGCCCTTGCCCATGGCGGTCATGGGGTTGTGGTAGGAGTGATAGGTCAGGTCCTTGTCCTCGACTATATGCATGACCTTGTCGGCCACGATGTGGAAGTCCTCAAGCGGCATGTTGAGGATCATCGCCATGCCTGAACCGCGTGCACTCTGGCGCTTGTGATCCAGGAGCTTACCGACCGCGGCGTAGAACAGCTTCTTGTCGGTCACGAGTCCGGCCTTGTAGGGGTCCGGACACAGAATGTTCAGGCTCCGCCCAACCGTTTCGTCAAGAGCGGCGAAGGGGTCGTCCGATTCGTCTGCGGCGATCACCTTCAACATGTCGTTGTAGTACTTATGCGCATCCTTTCCGAACCAGCACAACGCCCATGCCGCCGTCCCGCGGACCCGCGAAGACTTCTTGGTGTCGCGCATAACAGACGCCAGATCCGCCATTGAAGGCGCCGCCGTCTCGGGAGGACACTTGTACCCAAAGTATCCGCAGGCGCTGAGCTTCTGTTCGTACGTACCGTCCTTGACCATCTTCCTGATCGAATCGACCAGCTTGTGTTTTCTGGAACGGAGCGTCCAGATAGCATTGACGCGGACCGGCGGCATGGGATGAGCGAACAGGGCTAGCAGTTCGGCGTCGCTCTTGGTCTTGAAATCCATGGTCGCCAGCGCAATCGTGTCGTCGACCTCCTTGCCCTTCAGCCAGATCGACTCATCGGCGCCCCTGCCGGTCATGTAGAGCTTGCGCCGAGCCAGGCAGTAGTTCAGCAGGTGCGATCCGGCGCTGCTCATCCCGCCGCCGTACTTGAAACTTCCCTTCGGATACGCGCAGCCGTCATATGTGAAGTTCCCGTCCCACATGCGGTTCAGCGTGTGCAGCCAGCGAGTTTTTTTGAAGAACGCCGCCATAGTCTCCGGGCCGGCGAGGTTGGCGCCAAGACCGGTCCAGAGCTGGTTGAAGAAGTGACCGGTATGCCCGGTCTCCATGATATTGTGCGCCGCAGCCGACATTCGCGAGAAGAACGCCGCGCCGCGTTTGTTGCCGTACAAAGACAACGCAACCGCCGCCGAACCGCTCATACCGTTGTTGTTGTACGATTTCGAGTAGGGATCGTGTACGCCGTACGGCAGCGTGCCTCGTCCGATGAAGCTGTTGTAAAAGGCGTGAGTCTGCTTGACACCGTCCTGGACTTCCCCGTCCCTGACCCCGCATTTGCCCGCCAGTTGGAGCGAGATGAACAGCGGCAGGCTCGACTGATTCATGACGCCATATCCGTGGAGCCGGCCGTGCAGTTGTCCGCGGTTGATTCCGGGATCGGCCATGCGGTGCCCCCAGAGCCCCGCGGCGTCACGTCCCCGGGCGATCGCCACCGAATAGGCCCTGATCGCAGGCAGCACGTACTTGTCGCCCGTCAGCAGGTAATACTCGCACAGTAGCAGACTGGTATATCCCCATTTCCAGGCCTTGTACGTGCCCTGCAATGAGAGCTCAATGTCCGGCTTGGCCCACTTGGCGTTATGAATGGCGTCCTTGACCACGTCGATGTATTTCTGCTCGCCGGTGGCCAGCAGCCCGAGCAGACCGATATTCATATTGCCCCGCCCGAATTTTTTCGACTTGACCAGGTAGTCGCCGGTCTGGGTGATAATAGCGTCGGTCTTGAGGCAATCCCGCGGCGCCGTATCGCTGTAGGAGCCCAGCACCTTCAACTGCAGGTCCACTTTCTTGCCGCCTTTGAGCCTCAGCGTCAGGACGCCTTTGGCTTTTTTGGTCTCGGCCTGGTCGATGGCGTCGGCCAGTTGTCGGCGCGTGCTGTCTTTGAACGCAACCCCGCCGGCTCCGACGATCACATCGCCAACCTTAATCTTGCCGTCGGCGGGTGAACCTTTCTGCACCTTGGTGATAACGATGTTCGTCGGCGATGTAACCCCGAACAGACCGGTAGGCCCAAGGTGATGCTCCTTGTGCTCAATAAAGCGCGCATCAACCGCGTTGCTGGTCAATACGATCGCAGCCAGCAAGCCGATGGTCTTACAGGATAGTTTCTTCATCCTATTCTTTTACCTTTTCTGTCGTAAACGGTGAGGCCGGAAGGCCGTCCTTATTATACAGGTAGCAGCCAACAGGATGCTGGGTGTAGGCATAGCGAACCGCCACCGGTTCCTTGACCGCCTTGCAGGATACGACCAGGTCCGCCCCGTCGATCTTACCGTCAGCCCAATACCACTTACCGTCTTTGCCCTGGATCGACAACCACGGTATCTTGGCGTCCGGGGTTGCTGCGGGCGGGATGTAGTCCTGCTTTCGGGCAAGCATCAGGCCCTGGGCATGGTCGAACGAAATACGAATGGAATTGCCATCAACTTTGAAACTCTTGTAGAGCGGTCCGCTGGGAAGGATATCCTTCCTACCGTAGTCGTTGTGCAGCGCCCAGTGCGCCAAACGAACCCCGACCTCAACCTTATTAGCCGGATGCTCTCTCTCGCTACCGATATCCACCGCCACCGCCATACCTGTATTCTCGATCGTCAGCGCATGGCGTTGCGCTTCGCGGATTTTCGCCCTACCGTCTCCCATCTCCGGATTGTCGGTCGATGAACGTCCGATACCAGCCAACTGCACGAAGTAGAACGGGAAGTCGCCCAGTTTCCACGAGGCCCGCCAATCGTTGATCAGCGATTCCATCTTCAGGAAGTAACTGTGCCCTTCGGATGCGTTGGCTTCGCCCTGGTACCACAATGCCCCCCGCATACCGTATCCAACCAGAGGGGCAATGCGTTTGTTGTAAAGCCCTCCGTATGAATTTTTCTTCTTTGAGACGGTGTCCGCGGGTAGTTTCCGCGGCGGGACACGCATCCATGACTCGATCCGCGAACCTCCGACACAGGCGTTAACCAGACCGACGGGAACCTTCAGCTCCAAATGCACTTTGCGGGCAAAACAGAATCCCACGCGGGTGAATTCACCTACGGATTTTGGAGTAGTAGCCATCCGCCAACCACCGGGCGCGCAGATATGACGCACCGCGGGATAGTTGGATTTCAGGAGATTATCTTTGGGGTCCTGGTTCCTGTGATTGTGCCTGACCTTGCCCGCCATGTTCGACTGCCCCGAACACAGCCACACCTCACCGATCAGGATGTCCGTGAATGATTTGCTCGCCTTCTTTCCGTCAAGCTCTGTCGCGATGGTCAGGGTTCGCCCCTTTGGCGCCTTGTGCAGAGAATCGAGTTCATCGGCCTGCATCGCATCCAACGCAACCGTCCACCGACCGTCTTTCCCGGCGGTTGCCGCCTTGGTCTGATTGTCAAAAGTAACGGTAACCCTGGCGCCCGGCAGGGAACGTCCCCAGACCGGAACTGCAATGCCCTGTTGAAAAACCGCATGATCGCCAAAGAGACCGGGGCACTGCGCCTCAAGAGTCGCAGCGCCACGGCGTTCAACCGCAAGCAAGACCGAACTCCATGCAAATAAGCTCGCTGCAATCGCTACCGTTGTTATTGTTCTTTTCATGTCGTCATCAACCCAAAGGGGCGTCACATACCACCGGGAACAAAGCCCCGGGAGATGTTTATTCTTTACCCTTGGGCGTCACACTGTCTTTCGGGATCTTTATGAACTGACCCTTGTCGTTCCTGACGGTATCCATCGCCACGCCGTTATAGGCGCGGGCAAGACCCGCCACGTTCCGATCATCCCCTTTCAACTCACTGACGGGACGAGCCAGCAATTTCGCCAGGTGACTGTCCGACTTGCGTGCAGGCGTGCTGAACCCGTACAGTCCGATGCGGGCCTTCAAGGCCTCCGGGACAACCTTGGTCGCGTCCCTGCCGTTCCACCGAGCCAGACACGTGATCAGGCGGGTATGCTTGCCCACGGTGGCTTTGACTTGATTTATGCTCTTAATGTCGCCTTTCTCGTTCATCAGCCAGTCAGTCTCTTTGTACATGTCCGAGTTGACGACATGCGGATGGTTCATGTGGTTGCTGGTCAGCCAGATAATGCATTTAGGATTGGCGTCTTTCGCGGCCTTGCGGATCGCTTTCCAGCAGCGATCGATCGCCTTGCGGCTGTACGCCAGATCCTGCTTCTTGGTGAGCTTACCTTCACCGGGAAACTCTTCGCCCGTCAGTTGCTTGTACAGTTGTTTTTCACTGGCCAGCCACTTGTGTTTGACTGTCCTGACCTGGCCTGGGTAGTGCGTCGTCCGCTTGGGCTGCCAGACCCAGTCGAGCATAATTCCGTCGATACCGGTCTTGCGCACCGCGTCGCTGATCGATTTCGACAGGAAGTCCAGATACTCATCGGTATACGGAATGTGGTAGGCGCCTTCGTTGGGCTTCAACGGGTAACTCAGGTCCGGGTGCTCGGCGCCCCATCTTGGATTGCAGGCTATCGTGAAGTACCCCATCACGAGCATGCCTTCGGCGTGCCCGAGTTTCACCATCTCCGGCAGGAAGTCATGCTTAAGGCCCGGCTGGGCGGGAACAAAACCGTTTTTGTACCACGCGTATCCGTTGGTGGAGACGCAGAACGTCTGGATAACGTTGACGCCAAGCATCTTGTACCACGCCAAATGCGCCGCCGGATCGGTGTTTCCAAACTGACCGGGCTTGGACAGCCTCCTGCGCCCGCCCCAGTTAAAATCGATGCAGTAGGCCTTGATATCCTTGATCTTTGTCGCGTCTACACGCGCAGTCGCCGGTTTCTTAGCCTCTTGGGCCGTCGCCACATTCACGACGCCAACCACCATCGCCGCCAGCAGACACACCACACCAAATATTGTTTTTCGGTTCACTATTTTCTTTCCTTACACGTCACGTTTACGACTAGATCGATAAGGCCCTGTATCTGTTTAACATCGGACCAGTCGGTGATCTCAACGGCAGTGGACTTGCCCTTGATCGATTTCGGGGCGGTGACCTTCGGAGCCAACGCCTTGCTCGGGGTCGTGTAGAAGAAGTACGTATCCTCGCCGCCGAACTTTGCCTTCCAGCAGTTCGCCAACGCCGACATCTCGGCACCATAATTAGCGCCTTGGTCAGCTTCGACCATCTTCGCCGTACTCAGGAAAATGATTCCCTTGAAGCTGGCGGGGGTAAACGAATGCACCATCACGTTGTAAACCTCTGACGCCTTGCTGCTGACCGAGCTCGAAAGGTTCAGAATCCCTCCCCAAGTCGCGCCATCGGGCACTCGTTTGCTCGCCATCATCTGCGGGATATACTCGCTCCAGTACTTCTTCCAGCCCGCGATATAGCGCCGCACATTGGCGTTGTAGTACGGGTTGCCCGGACGAACCGCTGCCAGGTCCTTGTAGTCATCCATCAGACTCGGAGCCAGCTTGAGGCAGTCGGCGCTGATCCAGCTCTTCAGCCCAGTCGTGTTGACCGCCGGCTTGCCGCTCATACCGCTCTGCATGAAGACAATGCCGACCGGATTGCCGGTCTTCGCGGCGATGCGATGACCCAGTGCCGCCGCGAGACCGTTGGCGTCTTCCCATAGAGAGGCGAAGCGGTTCTTCGGTGTGGTCGAGACGCACACGCTGTAACGACTTGCCCTGGGAAAACTGAAGCGTTTGGCCTTGCGTTTCATCATGCGGACGATCCCGCCGGACGATTTTGTCGCCGGGAGCTTTACATTCACAGGCCCGGCGGCGACATAGAAAACATCGCCGATAACAATGTTGGGGCAGACACGTTCGTGCGCCAGTTCGCCGTCGATCGTAAACGTGACCTTCAGCGTCTTGGGTTCGGCGCTCGCCTTCATGGGCGGGACCGTGACCTTCCACTCCTTCATCCCGGGAGTAACGGGGATGGTCTTTTCAATTCCCGCGAAGCTGAATTTGACGACCGCTTTGCCTTTGGCTTCATAGCCCCAGGGATGAATCGCAGAGCCCCAGATGGTGACCGCAGCGCCGGCCTGGAAGACGCCGTTTTCGCGGAACTGGGTGCTCAGGAGAGGCATTCTGCGGTATTCATACTTCTTACCGATAGCACTGGGGTCGATCACAACACCGGCGACTTTCAGCTTCTCATCGGGCCATGTTTTGCTGGTTACGAGCTTGTTGTCGTAGTAGATGAACGGCGTCGCGGGCAGGAGCGCCTTGTTGTAAAGCGACGGTTGGAAGGCAACGCCCTGGGTGGCGTACGAAACACCGCGGGGTTTCTTGACCTTGGGCGACGTCACAATAACTTTGTCGCCTTCGATCTTCATGCTTGCCGGATACCAGATGCGATCGACACCTGCGAGATAGAAGACTTTGACCTGATCATCACCGTTGACGATGATTTTCGGATCGGCAAAACCGGTGGCCGTTTCCTCTCTGCCGATAGCGTTGGAGGCGGCTTCAGCGACCACCAGACCGCCCTTTGCGGAATCAAACTCAACGATCAGCTTGTCGCCCTTCACCGTGTAGGATTTATACATGGGCCCGTCGGCGACAACATCTTTGGCGTATTGATTCTTCAACGCGTGCAACGCCAGTCGCTGACCCGGGACGGCTTTGTGGCGATAGTGAATACCACCGGTGATATCGATCTGGCTGGCCATGCCCGTGTTGGGGATGTCCCGGGCAAGCCACGTTCCAAGACGCATCTCCGCGGTGGCGCCGATGGTGGGATCATTGTTCTTCCATCCGCCTTTCTGCCCGGGGCAGTAGAACTGGTGGAAGTAAACCGGCAGGGCAGGGCGGTCCCACCGCATTCGCCAACCGCGAACCAGGCTGTGGAGGTTGTTGTAGTAGGGAAGCCCTTCGCCCATATTGGCGTAACCCTGATTCCATATCCCGCCGCGAATCGCATAGGGGATCACGGGGTTCAGCCTGCCATTGAACATCCAGGATGCGTCTCTATTTCCGTTCAGGTTGCCCGGTGTTTTGGGCGCGATAGCTTTGGCGGGTTCACCCTTCTTGACGCGAGCATCGTTTTCTTTCATGGCGTCTTCAAGGCCCTGGTAGAACTTGCCCCAAGCCGCCTTGTGTTCGGGCGTGGTCGGGTCGGTTTCCAGGATCTTCTGGTAAATCGCCTTGGTGTATTCGTCCTTACCGCCGGCGAAACCAACGCGGGGAACCCAGGCCTGGATAGCGGTCTGGCTGAAGCAGCAGTTCAGGATCCCGATCGGCACATTCAACTCACCGTAGAGTTTGTGTGCGAAGGCAAACGCGATGGCGCTGTAGTTGGTGTACTCGCCGTTCTTCCAGGAGCCGGTGGCTCTTTCGATCGGATGCAACGCCGCGTAAACGCTAGTTACCTCGAACTCGCGGATGGGTGCGACATCGCCCTTGGGCTTAACCTTCAATTTGTTGCAACTGCTCTTGGCAACCTTCCACTGCATGTTCGACTGCCCCGAAGCCATCCACACCTCGCCAACGAGGATGTTCTTGAGCGTGATCTTCTTGCCCGCGTTGTCGCTGATCACCATCTCGGCGGGGACGAAACTGGCCTTGAGCTTGTCGAGTTCAAGCATCCACTTGCCGTCCTTGCCGGCGGTGGCGGTCTTCTTCTGCCCGGCGAACTGGACGGTAACCTTCACGCCCGGTTTGCTCCATCCCCAGACCGGAACCTTCATCTGACGCTGCAGGACCGCGTTGTCGCAGAACGGAGCGCCGAGTTCGATCGCGGGTTTGGGTTTCTCCGGAGTTGTCTTCGCCGCAGCGCCCGCTGCGAAAGCTGAAATCAGCACCGTCGCGGTGAGGGCGAAAGCCGCCGCTGTCCTGGTTGGTCTATTGCTCATTTTCGCAGTACCTTCTGTTAGTTGTTCCAAGCGTAACTAATCCGATCGATCGGACCGAGTACAACGGTCCTGTTCACTTTCCCACCGGCGGGATCTTCTGTTCTTCCATCCAGACGGTAATGTGTCCGCGGGGGGGATAAGGTTTCTTGCGCGGGTGGTTGTATCTCAGGAAGCTCATCACCGCGATCGTCACCTTCCCGCCCTTGAACTCGTTACGGAAGTCGGCGTAAATGTGTCCGCCGCGCGGCTGACCGCCCTGGCGATTGGGGACGCCGGTTTTCGACTCAGTCATCAACTTGCCGTTAACGTAGATCGCATAACCTTCGCCCGAGTTGACGTGGTTGCTGCCGCCGACAACAAGGCAATAACGATGCCCTTCCTTCAACGCGGGAATTTCAAACGTGCCGCGCATCAGGATAACTTCCTTGGCCCACAAAGTCTTCGGGGCCACGCCGCACCCGCAACTACTTTCCGGGCCGCACGTGCCCAACGCCGCCGCCTTGCCGTCTAACTGACCGAACGGGGGCAATCCGCTCTTCCAGCCGGCCTTGGCGGCGTCGAAGTCAGTCGCGAACCAGTTTTCCGGACAGGTCACTTTGCGGTACCGGGCGCCCTTGGCTTTGTCCCTGGTCTCTTTGGGGTCGAAGCTGTGGTAGTCCCACTTGAGCTTTCTGAGGTCCGGTCCGAACGATCGCCATTCATAGTCGCTAATCCCGGCCGCACGATAGCAGTTTTCCAATCCGTACATCGCGCCCCGAAGGAACTGATTCGCCCGTTTCGGTTTTTCACCTTTGGCCTCACTCAACAGGGTCTTGCCATACCTGGGGCTGGCGATATACGACGCGGCGATGCCGTCCATGATAATCGGGGCCAATGCCTTCTGGGCGGCGAGCTTTTCCTTTTCCGTCGGTTCGGCGCCGCCCTGCTTCGCCTTGCGTTTCGGCCTGACCGCCTGGACAGGAGTTTCGGCTTTTCCGCCCTGGAGCCTGACCATCGCTCGCCCGAGTGCGTCGCCGATCAGCATGTAGGTTTCGGCGTTGCGATTGTAGTGGTAGTCCTCGCCTTTCGGCGATTCGTCGATCTCGCGCCAGAAATCGCGGATGTCCACCGAGGTTACTGTCCCGGCGAATTCAGGATGCTTCTTCGCATCGCCGACCGCCATTTGCGCTTTCCAGATGCGTACAAACTTGTCCTGCATGTTGTGCCCGCCGAATCCGATAGTGGCGACCGCGGCCGGCAGCTTCGGCGCCTTGAACTCCTTGCGGACATCGTTGATCAGGTTGACCAGATTCTTCTCGTACTCAACGATGAGCGCCGGCGTGTAACTGTCCTTGTGGCCCTGGAACCAGACAAAGCCCGCGATCTGGTAGCCTTGGCCCTTGTATCCGGGAACAACCTTGTCGATATTGTCGAGGGTCTTTCGCACGCCCTCGATCATCAGCTTGTATTCGATTGCTTCAAACTTGTTGTCCGGAGCGTTTCGTCCGCTCGACGGCGGACGGAAGTCAAAGCCCAGCGCGCGATTGCCTTGGGCTGTCTTGATCAGCAGGACCTGTTCGTCGTGGAACGTGCCGAGCACGTGGCCGAAACCGAGTTCCGGTCCCATGGTCTTGCCGTTCGAGGTTGCACTCAACGGCGAACCGCCCTTGCCAAGCCTTGCATCTTCGAGATAAACGTCATTGCGTACGGTCCAGGCGCCCTTGGCATCGACCAGGTACGGGAACTTTCCCTCGCGTTTGGCCACCGCTTCGAGGTCGCCGTTGCCCAGCAGGTCTGTCTTCTGCATCCAGAACCTCGGCGCCTGGTCTTTGAAGCCGGTGATCTTGAACGCGTAACGCTTACTAGGTTCGAGGGTCACGTCCTGTTTTACCGGTTTTCCGCCGGCATCGCGGCGGTAGACTTCCTTCCCTTCAAGTTGCATCACACAGTAGGAACTCTCACCGGATCCGCAGTGCAACTGATAAACACCGTGCTGCGGCGCCTCGAGTTGACCTTTGGCAACCGGTTTTTGCGTCGCGGTGCCGTCCGGCAGGAATACTCGCAATGGCGAGACTTTGTAGTTTCCGACTTTATAAATCTGAAAAGGACCGTAGGGCGCCGCGGGATCGGAGCTGAAGTAGACCCCGGTGTACATATTCTTCGCTCCGCTGAGACTCCCCATCCCCACCATATTGGACTGACCGGCCAGGATGTAGACCTTGACAGGCTTGGTCGCGTCGCCCGGTTTCCCATCGGGAGCGGGCAGTTGTGCGGGGACGTCTTTGGCGGTTGCATTGCCTACGATTCCCGCCAGCAGCAGCGCCGACAAAGCCAATACCGTTTTGATTCTAATGTTCATTTTCGTCTTCCTTTTGTGTTTTCGTATTCTTGCGTTTTTTACTTCGCCAGTCTTTTCAGCACATACAGTTTCGATTTCCAGCCCGGTTTGTTCCTCGTGCTGAATCCGCCGTTCTCGACAAACAGGTACTCGCTTCCGTCGATCTTCTTGGCCTGCATCTTCAGGGCCTGGAATTTGTTCAGGTCCATCAGGATGTCGCCGGACCAAACCAACATCGGATTAGTGGTCCGGGCCCTGTCTTTGAACGTGATGGCGGTAAAGAGCGGGTGACGGGCTTTCCGGACTTTCTTCGACGGATCGAAATCGGCGATCTCCGCGACCTCGGTGATGACCTTCCAACTGCCCAGGACCTTCGGATTGGCGGTGAACTTTCCGTCCCAGCGGAACTTGACGGCAGAGGACGACTGTTCCCTGTCGTCGGGATCTTGCTTTGCCTGCCACTCCGACGACAGCATGGCGACGACACCCGCCGACTTGATCACCAGATCGTCGCCCATCGGCGGGAGCTTCTGCTCCTCGAGGTGCAGGCTGACCTTGCCCTGCGGGGTCTTCGTGGTCGGTTTCACTTTATACTTGGAGTTGAACCGCAGGAAGGTCTTGACCGCGACGGTCACCTCGCCGCCCTGGAAGTCGTCCAGGAATTCCTTGGTGATGAAAGCGCCCTTGACCTGACCGCCCGAGCCGCGACCGTTGCCCTGTTTGACTTCGATCAACTCCTTGCCGTTGATGTAGATGATGTGCCCGCCACCGGCGCCGACGTGCTCGCCGTCATTGATGCGCAACCGGTAGCGGCGACCCTTCTTTATCGGCGGGATCTTGAACGTCCCGCGCATGAGCAGGACCTCCTTTTCCCACAACGTGTTGATCTTCGTTGCGCCGTAACAACCCGGTCCGACACACCTGGCTCCGCATTTCGTAATCGGGCCCTTTGGGAGCTTACCCATGTAGTGGCCGAAGGGGCTTTTGCCCGTCTTCCAAGCACTCTTGGCGGGATTGAAATCGGGTGCGTGCCACTTCTCCATGCCCTCAGGCGGCGTCACTTCGCGGTAGCGCGTGATGAGTTGGTCCCAGGGTACTTGCTCGGCGACAATCGGATCAAAGCTGTGGTAGGACCATTCGGCGTTGCGCAAGTCCAGGAAGATCCGCCAGGCAAATTCGCTTTGGCCCGCCCGATCGTAGAGGGCGGCCAATCCATCGATCGCATCCCTCGAACCGCCCGGCCGGGGGGACTGTACTTCGGCGTCAGCCAGTTTCTGCAGGTTCGCCCGATTCCTTCCGACGAACTCGGGGATCAATTCGTCGATGATGATCGGGGTGATCGCCTTCTTGAGTTCCGGGCCGAACTTGCTGGGATCGGCGTTCAGGAAGAACTCCTTGTAGGGCAGAATCTGTTGGGGGAATCGTTTCCGGGCAATTTCATAGAGTACATCCAATCCGCCGGGCACATCGGCCAGTGAGGCGGCAATGTATTTCAGGTGGGAATCGTACGTTGA
Source organism: uncultured Planctomycetaceae bacterium (assembly GCA_964607575.1). GTDB lineage: Bacteria > Planctomycetota > Phycisphaerae > SM23-33 > SM23-33 > BS750m-G57. The sequence goes on from CAZSLS010000038.1 coordinate 20,110, forward strand.
GGCGATGTTCTGCCCGCCGCGGGCGGTTTTCACGCCGGTATAACCGGTGTAGGACTCCTTCAGGGTCTCAGCGGCCAGTTTCTGCACCGCGGGACCGCCCGCCTTGATCTTGGCGCGGATGCTTCCCATCAAGCCCAAGGTCAACGCCGATCGCTGGTTCGTCCTGATCAACTCGCCGATCGCGGGGAGTACTTTCTTGTAACACCGCTCGTCGGCCGCCACAGGCGTCAGCGCAGTCAGCGCCGCGTTTTGCAGCCACCACTCGCTATGCTTAAGGAAGCCCAGCAGGAGATCGACGTGCGGGACGACCCAGTCAGCCTGCCCGTGACCGATGATCTGTAGCGCGGGGTCCTTGACCGCCCACGATTCGCCCCGGTCCTTAACCGCCTTGACCGCGAGGGCGAAGATCTCCGGCGTCAGCACATCGGAGCGTTTCACGATGGCTGTGAACATGGCGCGGCGCACCCGCGGGTCTTTGTGTTGCATGAACTCCATCACCAACTTCGGACGCACCTTGCCTCCACCCTTACGCCAACCGATATAACCGCTGTTGACGCCCAACGCCTTGTTCGCGGCGACGAAGCGGATGTTGTGGTCCTGGTGGTGGATGTACTTACGGATCACGTCGTCGCTGGGTTGATCCGGACCGTGGAAACGGCGGATAAAGTGCATGCTCGAATCTCTAGCCAAGGTCTCGTCGGAGAGGTCCTGCTGCTTGCCATCCTTGTCCGGCACGGCTTCCAACGATACAAAAGCGTTATCCGCTTCGGTTCCCCAGGGCAGTTTCGGAAGCTGGTACTTTTTCGAGAATTTCGAAGGCGGCGCGCCGGTGATGCGCAGGATCTTTCGCGGAATGGTGTACGCCAGCGGGTAGGCGACACCCCACTGTTCTTTATCGTAGCCGCCCCCGCCCAGAATACCAAACGAACCGTCAAAGCGCCGCGACAGCTCGTAGTGCCACTTCCGGTTGTCCATGAACTCGCGGTACTGCTTCGGCTTCTTGTCGTGCAGCAGGCCCATCGCGGCGCTGCGCCAGATCTCGCCGATACCGCCGCCGGTGTGGCCGTGCAGCATGAAGGTCGTGGTGTAGAAGCTGGTCATCGCGCACGTATCGCGTGCCGCGGCGTAGACCGATTCTTCGCCTTCGGGCGTCAGCGAGGCCGCGGCGGCCATCGCGAAGGCGAGATTACCGTTCTTACCGTTGTCGACGAATCCGACCTCCGTGCGTCCATCGCCGTAGGGATTCCCCCCGCGTCCGGCGTATCGGTAAAAGTGAATCAGCGCGCCCAGCAGTGCGTGATCGGGAACATCGGCGCCGCATTCCTTGGCCAGCAGCAGGAAGGTGACCACCGACGTACCGCCCGCATTCAGGTGCCCGTTTCCGTAAGTGACCGAGCAAACTCCGCCCCGACCCGCCCAACCGTCGAGATACTGCCCCTTGACCGCGTTATTGACCCACTTCTGGATGCCCGGGAGTACCTCCTTGTCGCCGGTGCGAAGGTAGTATTCACACAGCGGAATACCGCCGAAACCGAGATACCATGCGTAGGTGTGCGGGCGATTGGCGGCGCTCCGCGCCCACTTGCGCACCACGGCCAGGTCCTTGTCCTCGCCGGTGGACAGCAGGAAGATCATGCCGATGTCGGCGATGCCTTTGTTCGATCCGGGCTTGGCGAGGTAGTCGGCGACTTGACGCACGATCTTGTCCGATTTCGGGCATTTCAGCGGCCAGGTCTTGCTGTAGGCGCCGAGTACGGGAACCTTGACGATAACCGGTTCGCCCAGGCCTTTGATGGCGAACTTGAGGACGCCGTCGGCGGCTTCGGCCTTGCCGAGTATCCGGGCCAGTTGCATTCGCGGGTCGATGTCGGCAAGCTTTTGACCGTTGATGGTTTCGATGGTCTGGCCCTTCTTGAGCTTACCGGTCTCCGCGGCGGGCGAGCCTTTTTCGATATTCTTGATCTTCATCACGAAAGCAGGCTGATGCAGCTCGATGCCCATGCCCACCGGCCCGAAGCGATCGACGGACTGCAGCGATTTTGTCTCACTCGGGCGCGTGGAGAACAACCCGGGCGCCTTGTAAAAGCCTTTTATATTAGCTTTATCCGCGGCGTCGGCGCCGGTGCAAATGAAAAGCATAGATACGAAGACGAGGCCAATTTGATGTTTCTGTTCCATAAGGTCATTCCGTTTCAGCGTGGGCGGGTTGTCGCGGCGGGCTTGGGTTTCGGGCGGAGGCGGAGGGTTACCTTCGTTCCGACTTTGGGCAGTTCAGCAGCGTCGACCCGCCACATCAGCGATCCGTTGTCGCGGGCGTGGTCGCCAGGCAGGCAGAGCAGTTCGTCGCCGAATGTCGAGATCGAGATCACGTTTCCGCTCAGGTCGCTCAGGTATTTGCGCTGACCGGCCTTGTTGTTGCCGAGAAGCGATCCGGCGAAAATAAAGGTATTGGGAAACTTGTCTTCCTTCTTATCGGCTTTCCCCTCGGCGCCACCCATCTCGTCGGGACTCTTGTCAGACCGGGCGACGAAATCGCTGATCGGGTGCTCGGTCATCTTGCCCTTCTTGTTCTTGAAGACGAGGAATACATCCACCGGATCGCCCGCCGGCGGAAGGTGGACCCAGCGTGTCTTGGCTTTGTTGACCGGTTTCTGCATCGCGGGATTGCCCCGATTCGCGCCGAGCGCCAGGAGGGAAGCGTGGATGTGCATGGCCTTGGCGTTGATCGCGACGATCGACTCGTGCTCTTTGCTTCCCTTCGTGCAGGCTATCAGTTCGAGGAAGCCACGATCGAGGCAGACCGAAGCCTCGATGTCGACACACCGGTTCTGAAAGTCGATCACAATACCGGGGAGTTTTGCGTTCTTGCGAGCAGGTTTGGGAACAGGCTTGGCGGCAGGCGGTTTGGCGTCCGGATCGGGTAGCTGTACCGGGGGTTTTCCGGCAGCAGCAGGAAGAACAAACCCCGCCATCGCCACGCAGGCGAGGGTTAAAAGGGTCTTGGTTTGGTTTCGCATTGTGGAAGTTCTTCTTTCAGTCGGCGGGGCAGGATTCCGGACGACGGGAAAAGGCGTGCCGCCATGAACCGCCCATGACGGATTCTCCATCGGATCGCCATTATACTATCTCCCTGCAAGCGTCTATCGCAATAATTATTTTATTTGCGGCAATTTACATGTTATTTATGCCATAACAATTGATTTAACGGCGGACAATTGCCAATTACCACGTTATTGTATGGGCAAGACAGGAGATTGCAGATGGGCAAGAACAGGCGAGTGGCGATGGCGATCGAGCTGGAATGGCCTTACAAGCGGCACCACGAGGTGTTCGCCGGGACGCATCGCTATGCTCAGGAACAGGGCGGGTGGAAGTTCATTCTGGACGAATACCCCGAGTTGACGCTCGAGTCGAAGCGGTCCAAAGCGACGTATGACGGGATTATCGGGCGGGCGACGCCCCGTCTGGCCGCGGCGGCGAGGGCCGCGAGCGTGCCCCTGGTCAATGTCTGGCACAATTCGCCGGTGACCGACGTACCGCTGGTGGCGCCGGACTTTGAAGCGGCCGGGCGACTGGCCGCCGAACACCTGCTGGCCCGGGGCTTCGAACACTTCGCTTTTCTCGGACGCAAGCGGGAACGCAGCGTCAAGGAGAGGCTTGCAGGCTTCCAGGCGGTGTTATCGGCGACTGGATTCTCGTGCTCTTCACTGATGGTCCCGGCGAGCTATCCGAGCACCGCGGCGAACTGGCAGAAGTTCACAGCGCTGATGGATGAGTGGATGGACGGGTGGTCCGGACCGACGGGCGTCAGCACATCGTACGACCTGCTGGCGCGGCACGTGGCGTGCGCGTGTGAGCGCAGGGGCCTGCACGTTCCGCAAGATGTGGCGCTGGTCGGTATGCATAACGAATCGGTGATCTGCGACCATCCCGAACCGTCGCTTACCAGTATCGATCTGGGTTACGAGCGGGTGGGGTATCGGGCGGCGGGACTGCTCGACGAAATGATGCAAGGCGCCGCGGCGCCGAGAGAACCGATCCGCATCCCGGCTGTCGGGATCATACCGCGCCGATCGACCGACTCGCTTGCCGTTGACGACGAGATGGTGGCTTCGGCGCTGCGGTTCATCTCCGAACACTCGCACGAGCCAATCCGCGTGGCGCACGTCGCCGAAAACCTGCACGTCGCCAGACGCACGCTCGAACGGCGGTTCAGCAAGCGCCTCGGGCGGTCGGTCGCCGGCGAAATCGCACGCCTGCGGGTCGAACGGGCCAAACGCAAACTCGTCGAGACCAAGGCGACAATCAAGTCGATCGCTCGTGAATTCGGTTTCGCCGACTCGCTACAGATGGCCGTCGTCTTCAACCGCCTCGAAGGGATGTCCCCCAGCGTCTACCGGCGCAAACACCGCCGGGAATCAACGGCGGGCGCCGGATCGTTTACGGTCTGAGGCGGAAAACTCACCTTGGTGCTGCATTATGCAGCGGGCGCGAGGTCTCTACCGCCGTGACATTCTCCGGATCGACAAACTTCTTGGGAGGCCAGACAATCTCTCCGCGTTTCTGGGCCTCAACGATTGCCGCATCGTCGCTTATCCAGCATATCTCGTTGGCGTTCAAATCCAACCACAAGGTAATCCTCCGCAGTTCGTCGGTGGTGAGGCTGACTTTCTTGTGGTAGTCCTTCTTGAGGGACGCCATGAACCCGGACGCCTGTGCGCCGAAACGCCCCGGGGTGGTGCGCGAACCGCCTATGCCCAGACAATGCAGGCACTGGTCGCCTCCCCGGAATTGAAAGTGCGTACCGTGCAATGTGAACAGCAGATCGGGCCTGGCAAGTGAAGCATAGGACATGTCGGGGGCCTTCTTGTCCTTGTGTTTCTTGTGGCAGGCAACGCATTTTTTGTCAAATACCGGGCGCTTTACGAGCCGCAGGAAATTGAAGGGCACGGCGCCGCTCTTGACTTCCTGGACAATTTTCGACGGTTCCCTGCGCAACGCTATCGGGCGGGCCGTACCGGCGGGGGATTTCCATTTGTCTTCATGACACCCGATGCATCTCATCTGTTCGCCGGGATGCACGTAGGTAACAGACCTCATGGATTGAACGGCGAATCCCTTTTCGTCCAGCAGTTGGAAGTAAATGGGTTTTCCCACCGGCGCCTCGCAGAAGACACTACCGTCGGCTTCGATCGGGACTACGCCCAACGGTATGCGGCCTACGGATTCATCGGCGTAACTGATCAGTTTTGTTTTCGCCCGGTTGATTCTGGTCAGCAGTTGTGGAATGACCTGGACTATTCGCAGCCATTTCGCCTTGGTTCCCTTGGGCAGGGGCATGTCGCCTTCGTAAACGTTCATGATGCTGATGGTGGCCCGGCGGTGATCCGCCAGGGCGGAGCGCTTACCATCCCACGTCTTGACCGGAAGAACCGGCGGTCTTGTCCTGGGTCGCAGGGGAAAAGGATCCCTCACCAGGAAAGCGCCCCTGGGATCGTAAATCACTTCCCGATTACCGTACCGGTCCAGCAGATAAAGGCCCGTTTTGAAATTGCACAAGTAGAAATCTTCGCTCAGCGGCCAGGGGGTCCCGTAGGTAAGGGTGGCGCCGCGCTCCACTTCCGGGAACAGATAAAGGGGCGTTATCCTCTTGACCTGGGACATCTTTGAGTCGTCGGGAATATTAGTATCGACCATGACCAGGCTTCCGGAGAACCCCCGGTGATGCCCGACCGCCGCGGCGGTATACTTCGACGCCGTCCCCGGAATAGCGCGGTAGGAGATTTCAACATCGGGCCTCAGGTATCGCCCGTGTATCAGGCGTTTGTCCTTCTTGCCGTATTGGCCGGGCTTAACGTCCGCGGGCATCGCCGAGTGGGGAAGCGGGTAATTCCCGTGGTAGCTGCGCGGGTCGGTTCCGTCGGGATAGCACTGCCAATGGTGATGTGCGGTGCTCCAGTCGCGGTCGAGGTAATCCCATCGCGTATAAACGATCAGGCCCCGATTGTTGATGCTGGGCTGCCACTCGTTGGTTTCATGGTAGCTCAGCGGAATGAGATCCGAGCCGTCGGCTTCCATGGAATAAAGCGTATAGGTAAGGGACTGGGTGCGAAGCAGACACCTGCCGATTCCGCCGACCCGGGTGGAGACAAAGGCTATCCGCCCTGAGGGCAGGAAACACGGGTCGAAATCATCGTCGCCGCCGCTGGTGAGCTGATCGAGCTTCTTCGAGGCTAAATTGTACTTGAAGATGCGCCACAGATCATTGTCCGTAGTCGCGGTGAACAGAATCTGTTTGGCGTCATAATCGAGTTCCAGGCCCGCGAATTTCTTGGTGAGTTTTTTCCCCTTCCAGGGGCCCGAAGAAACAGGTACGTCGGTCAGCAGCTTGCTGACAGTCAGTTTGGATTTGAAACCGGAGACGACAATGAGGCCCCCGCCGGGTTTGTATCCAAACGGGCGGCCGCCTTCGACGATACGGTGTCTGACGAGGGGTTCGAGCATGCAGATGATGCTGTCGAAATTCACAAGCGGGTTGGCGAAGGCGATTTGGCGGCGCAGGCCGCAAACCTGGTCAAAAAGCTCTCTGCGGGCGTCGGATTTCGCCACCGCCACTACCGCCGCCTTGGCTGCAAGTGCCTTGAACTTCTTCTCAAACGAAGCGATTGTGGCGGCCGGGAGTTTTCGGTCCCGCTTGAAGTGTTGTATCAGCGCGTTTGTCCTTCGCAGCACAACGTCGAGAGGGTCTTTGTCTCCGGTGAGAATGAGCGCCTGGGCGTCGAGGGCTTCAGCCTTGAAGCGTCCGCCGGTGGGCCCTTTGCCTATTTGACCGGTCAGTTCCTTCCATTCGGAATCCCGGACCGCCGCATTCTCCGACTTTGCATTCTCTCCGGCCGCCGGAGATCCAATACACAGCGCTAACGCACAGACCAGCAGAAGCTGTTTCATGTTCGGTTCCTCTCAAGGCCTCGCTACTGTTTTTTCACCTTCGTTATTTTTGCGGCGTCCGAGTTGCCGAATTCCATTGTCGGATGGCTGAACTTCACATCGTTGTGATAGGTGGCGTATTCGGCGACGATCGCGCCGTTGGGTCCGGCCCGCATGAAGTGATATGACTCGGGATCGTTCAGCGAGTAGATTTCTCCAGCCACGCACTTCTTGACGTACTTCGACTTGAACCACGTTTTACCGTAGCCCCAGGGTTGCTCGCTTTTGGGCATTTCGCTGACCGCAGTTTCACCTTCCGGGCCCTTGTACTCGCCGAAAAACTCGACCGAACCGTGACGAATGTGCCAGGTCTCCATCTTCGGACCAAACCCCTTCCCGCCACCGTTTCCGAAGTGATTGTGCTCGGGAAGCATCTGACCGGGCAGCAGGAATATCTCGTGTCCGAGGTATCCGTAGCTGGCGTCCTTGAATTCGCCCTTGTATGCCTTGGCGCCGACTTCACCATACTTTCCGACAACATTTTTCCAGAAGATACCGGCCATTCCGAGCTTTGCAAAATCACCCTGCTTGAAATCGGCGGTCCAGAACTCATCGCTCTTGAGATACGCCGGGATCGGGTAGTGGTAGGCCTTCATCATGTCGTAGTAGGCCTTCTTTGCGACGGCCTGATCGAAGGAACCATCGGTCTTGTAGAAGGCGGAGCTCTCAAGCTTTGGAACGGACGAAAATGGTTTGAGACCGGTATTGCCCTCGCCGGATCCGCAACCTCCAACCAGTGACAGCACCAGGACGCACAGCAATGAATAAATCGCAAACTTCGACATAGTAGTTTCTCCTCAGGCTTGCAGCCATTCTAGAATCGACTCAATAAATACCGCATATTCAACCGTGAAGCCATCTTATTTCAGTTTGACTTGATTTCCGGCGCCAGCACCAGACGCACGCCGTTGATTCGCATTTGGTGGTCGTCGCGGAAGCAGTTTCGCGACGCCGAACGGAGGTAGCGGTCCGCGACGCCGGGAACATCGCTCAGGTACTGGGCGGCTTGCCCGGAGAGGAAACAACCGCCTCGGGCGACGCGTCGTTTGGGTTTGCTCGGTTTGGCGGGACCAACGGGGTCGGTGACGGGGCCTTTGGGATATGGTCCGTACCAATCGGAGCACCACTCGTAGAGGTTTCCGTGCATGTCGTATAAACCCCACGCATTGGGCGTTCGGGCGCCGGCGACTTCTTGCGGCGTGTCGCCGTGGAATGGCGGAGGGAGGAAAAATCGATCGCCGTTACATCCCGCAAAACCGCCGCACACGGCGAACATGAGTTTCTTGTCGGCCTTGACGTTAAACGGTCCGGTTGTCCCGGCGCGGCAGGCGTATTCCCATTCGGCCTCGGTCGGTAGGCGATAGACATAACCCTTGGGCAGGCGCCCGGCGGAGCGTTCTATGGCGGTGACTTTCTTGCCAAACTCGACCGCGTCTTTCCATGTCATACCGTCCATCGCGCGGCGCGAAAGGTCTCGCCTCTGGCGTTCGATCGTCAGGAACGAACCGCCTTGATGGATCTCCGGTACGGAATAGCTATATCGTCCGCGGCGGATCAGAATCGGTCGGAAGTTCGGCCGCATGATCGGGAGGTATTGAGCGTGCGTTGTCTCGGTCTCCGCCATGTAAAACGGTTTCGAGATGGTGACTTTGTGGGGCGTCTCGTCATCGCCACGCCCGACTTCGCGTTGCGGACTGCCCATCGTAAACGTGCCCGGCTTGATGAGCATCATTCGGATCCCGCCGGTTTTCGGTACGACGAACGATGGCGCCTTGAGCGATTTGACCGCCGCGGGATCGAGCTTTTTCTGTTTCGGCGGGTTGGCTTTTTTGGGCTTTCCGTCGTCCGCCGGGAGTGCAACGCGGAAGCCGATGTGGGGATAGCGGGCACATGTCGGACCGGCCATTCGCCACGCTGAGCGGCAGCAGTGGGGCGGGAGGAAGAACGCCCCGCTGCGCAGTGCGGCCGCTTTGTTTCTGATTTTCGCCGAGATAGGATTTACTGGATCGTCGACGGGCGATTTTTCGTAGAACTTCGCGTCGAACTCATCGTGGCACCACTCCATCATGCCGCCGTGCATGTCATACAGGCCCCACGCGTTAGGTCTTCGCGATCCGGCCGGTTGGATAACTTCTTTCTTGGGCAGGTCTTTGATGTTACCGCTGTACCATCCGATTTCGTCCAGGTTGGGACATAGCTTGTCCTTGGACGTGATGTCCTTACCGTTGCCCAGGGCTTTCGTCGAGCCGGCGCGGCAGGCGTATTCCCATTGTGCCTCGGTGGGCAGGCGATAACCGTCGCCTCCGAGGATCTTGACATCGGCCTTGTCGAGCGCGCCCTTACCGTAGTGCTCAAACGCGATGTTGGTCAGTTCGTAATAAGGCTTGCGTCCGTCCTTTTTGCTGAGTTTGTTGCAGAACGCCAGCGCATCAAACCAACTGACCCAATACATCGGCAGCTTGGGACCCACGGGTGGGCGATTCTTCCAGTTCTTGTCTGAAAGCTCTTTGAAAGTGGTGCCCATAACTCTGGTCCACTCGCCCTGGGTCACCTCCAGTACGCCGATATAGAACGGTTTGGTGATGCGGACCTTGTGCAGCGGGCCTTCGGATCCTTTGGCGCGCCCGAGCTCTTCTTCGGGCGAGCCCATCATGAATTCACCGGCGGGTATGAAACGGAACTTCATACCGGAGCTGCTGGTGAACTCTTTGGACAGTTCGGCCGCGGCGGTTTGAATGTTTGTCGACATCAACGCGGCGCACGCCATCGCCAGCGCGACTCCCGCGCCGCGGTATGTGGAACAATTGAGTGTGGTCATAGTGGTCTTGTCCTTTTGCATTACTTGTACAAATACGGTTTGACCCGTTTGAGCCAGCGCAGTTGGTGCGGAGCGAGGTCTTTCCTTCCGCCCATTTCAAACTCCATGCGGGAGTCCCAGTTGACCTCGGTGGCCCATTTGCTCTGTTGCGCCTCGAGGGCTTTCAGCAGCGTGTTCTCATTCTCGGTAATTGCAAACTGTCGCCACTGGGCCACGTAAGATCCTATCCCGCGACCGAAGTTCCCCGAGCCCCACGCGCCAATGCCGTACCACTCGTCGGCGTTGTTGAGCATCTGGACCCGCTGCTGGTAGGTTTTGACGGCCGCCTGTTTCTTCTTCGTCTCGATGAACATGACCATCGAGCTCTTGCGGACAAATTCGTCGCGATCCTGACTCGTGTTGAATTCTTCGAGTTCTTTGTTCAATGCGTGCAGGGCGGGGAGGTCATAGCGACGCTGTTCGGCGGTGCGATACGCCTTGCGTGCGGTGTCGAGTTTGGCTTGCGCTTCTTTGCGACCCGGAGCGGTATCGATCGCACGACGGCGGATATTGTCCATTTTGCGGCGCAACTCATGCGACTCTTGTCGCGGCTTGGCGATCTCGGGCGATGAGGCGAGACGTCGCTCTTCGAGGTGACGCTCGCGATCGAGTTTTCGCAACTCATCCTGCATTTTTTTGCGTTCTTCAGCGGCGGTATCCTTGGGCAGAGTTCTCATTTTCTTTCGCATGGCGTCGCCCGCCTTGAACGCGGACTGGTACCCGGCGTCGCCGGCTTTGGCGGCGGTTAACAGGGCGTTGTACTGCTTGTCCAATTCGCGGCGAAGCTTGTCAACAACGTCGACTTTACCCTGAACCGACTTGCGAGCGGCGCCATCGATCACGCCCAGGGCGCGTTGCGCCTCGTCCATGAGTTTTTGTTTGGCGGGCAGTTCGGTGTTCTTCGCGTCGGATTCCTTGCGAACCGCACTGATGCGCTCGTTGATTTCTTTATACTTGGCCTGCTTTTTGGCGACTTCCGGGCGAGCGTCAAACTTCTTGCCCAGTTCGGTGCGGAACTCTTCGTACTTCTTCTGGAAGTCCTTGGCGATCTTTTCGAGTTCGGCGATTTTCTCTTTCCCGAGCCCCTCGCGCTCTTTGCGAATCTCGCCAACTTGCTTACTCCAGGTGTTCAGGCGCGACGTGTCGACACTCGGGGCGTTTTTCGCCGCGGGTGAATCTTTCCACGCTTTGAGTCGCTGGGCGTTGAGCTTCTTGAACTTTTCGAAGCGACTCAGGAAACTCTTGTCAACGCGTCGCGAGCTGATCTCGGGCACGATACCGTCCTTCTCGAAATCCTTATGAATCACGGAGTAAATCCGCACGTGATCGATCGTGCCCTGGAAGCAGTTCTTACCGTCGCGTGCCGCGGCGATGAAGTTCCGCTTCACGCAACCGCCGGGGAACACATCCGCCGGACGGAACGTTGACCCGCGCGAGGCGACCTTTTTATTGTCGTGGAAAATGGCGATCGTCTCGCCGTCTATTTCGACGCGGACGGTTATCCACTTGCCCGCCGCCATCGCCCCGGCGGCGAGCGACGTCTTCTTGCCATCGACAATCGTGACCAGTGCTACTGCGCCGGACGGGCCCACACTCAACTTGAAGCAATTGTCACCCGAGCTTCCGAAATCAAAGATCGTTCGCTCGCCGCCGCCGCCGAGTTTCAACGCCACGTCAACGGTGATCGCGCCAAAGTCGGCCACCATCGGCGCCAGTTCGGCGTACTGGTTTTTCCCGTCAAAGGTGTATCCGCGGCGCTCGCCATCGACGGTGAAAGCAGGCTTGCCATACAGCACGCCGTCGTAGCACAACAAGTCGTTGAGTGCCTTGCCCCGTTCCTGGAACAGATCTTCCAACAACACAGTTTCCCGGCGATCCATACCATAGTTCGCCTCCAGACCGACATACGTCGCGAGATAGTTGTAACTGCGCCGCTCGGGGCTGCTGCGTTTAATGGGCATGTCGGGATAGACCTTGACCTCGTAATCCGGAGCGTCGGGATGTCCCTCCCTGTTGTAGGTCAGATGCAAGTGTCTATTGCTGATGTTGCGGGTCACGCGGGCGAAGCCCGAGACTTCCGCTGCGCCACAGACAACCGCGCCGCCGAAGACCCGAGCGTTATCTTTGATCGCGACGTCTTTACCGCTGACGATCGCGTTGTCTTCGAGGATTGCATTGTCCAATACTCGGGCTCCGTCGAGCACCATGCAATCGGCTCCGACGTAAGCGGTCGCCGCGACCTTACAGCCTTTGGCGACCCATCCGCCGCCGTTGGGATGACGCGAACCGATAGCGTTGTCTAAAAGGTATTTGGCCCGAAGGTCCTGGAACAGTGCGCTGACCAGAATGCGGTTATGCCACCAGCTAAAGCGATCGGGGAACACTTTGGGATCGAAAAGCATCTTCGAGTAAGGCCCGCACGCCGGAATGATCGACTCGAGGCGTTTTTTCATTCTTGCGTATTCGGGCGTGTCTGACGGATGAGGCCAGTCGTAGCAGCGACCGCGCGGACCGCCGGTGATCGCCTGGGTCGTATAGTAATCCGGTCCGTTCAGCCCCCAGTTGGCGTGGGCTCCGATGGGCATATTCGGCCCGCCCGGGCGACATCCGGCAAGCTTGACGTCGTATGGGTATTTGTAAGCATAGTCCTGTTCGTACAGCAGGTTAGCGTTGCGACCGCTACCGGGCTCCGCCGGAAGCAACCCCGTCGGCGTCGCGGTAACGACGAGCCAGTAACGCTGGTCGCCTTCTTTGATATCCAGGGACATTTCGCCGGTGTTCCAGAGCGGGGTGTAGCGGCAGCGCCCTTTGTCGTCGACGCCCACGATGCAGACGCGCCAGTCGCTGTACGTCGCGGCGTCGAAATGCCCGCGGAAGTCGACGGTGATCTTCTTGGCGCCCTTTTCGGGTTTGAGCTGAATATGGTTGCAACCGAACGGTTCGGGCGCCTCGGCCATGTTGCATCGATATAACCCCTCTTTGCGATCGAGGGGATAGAGGGATTGATGCAGCGGGGCGGCGAACATCTGACGAAAGCCGGCTTGCAGTTCGCAGTCGAACTCGACGAGGCGAGTGGCCCACTGCGCCATCAGATCGCCCATGCCTCGGATGGCGTCGCCCTTTTTCCAAAGACCGCGATCGCGCCCGACCCGGGCGATAGTGTGCATCGGCGTGTTTTCTCGGCGAACGCCCTGGCTTCCGAGCGAGGCGCTGAAGGCGTATCCCCAGTTCGGATCGTCAGCGATAATCATATACGCCAGAGCGCCCGGGTATGCTCCGTGAAAAAGATTCTTGTACGGGCGGTTTATTTGATGGATCGCCTTTTGCGTGACCGTCGGGTCGCCGAGCGGTTGTAATGAGTCGCAGAAGGTCTCGCCGGAGCCAATGCCCCAACCCCCGGCGCGGGCGCCGTGTCCCCATTCGTGGAACAACGCATGCCACGCCGCGTGACGGATACTGCATCCTCCGCCTCCACCGCCGGCGAAACCGGGGATCTCGCCAAAACCGTCCCGCATCGTTCCGGGCACGTCGACGAAATAGCGGACAAAGCGATCGGCAGGACCGTTCCAGTGGGGCATGAGGTGGCCGGAGTATTCGAGATACGCCCAGAAATCTTCGAAAACGCCAAGCGTCGCGTTGCGGTATTGGGTGGTTTCTTTCTTGCGTGAGGCGTCAACCCAAGGACTGTGGGCTCCGACGGGACTTTGCGAACCGGCCGAGACCACGAAGTGCTGTGTCTCGACCCGGAACGTGCCGGGTTTATATATCTCGCCCTGAGGCCAACCGCGCTTCTTGTGCACGGAAGTCGGACGGGGGAGATTCTCAAGCGTCTTGCCGATACGCTTCATCTCCTTGACATAAAGCTTGAGGATATATTCCTGGTCATCATTTGAGAAGCTGCCGGCCGTAAAACATCGTTTGCGACCATCTTCCAGACGCAGGACCACCGCCGGACACCAGCCTCTGCGATGGGTGCCGAAAGCGCGTTTGAGTGCCTCGGGCACGAAGGGGTCGCCCAATTCGCTGCCGACACCACGGAAACCGAGCAAGTGGGCCTTGAATTGCGTTTTCCCCTCGAGTGTCGCATCCCACCATTTGGAAAGATAGCCCATCTCGACCAGCGGTTCTTCCTTGACCGTTCGGATGGTCCATGTGCGAAGCTGCACACCCTTGGGCACGTCAACAATGTCGACACCCCGCTTGGGCCACCACCGCACCACACGCTGCGAGAGTTGCCTGGCGGCGGCGGGTGCTTGCCGGACCTTGTCGAGACCGACGTCTTTTCGCAACTTACCGGGAAGGCGGGCATTGCGGAAGTAGTCATACTCTTGCGCCGTAGCGGTCCGACCGACGGCGGTAACACATACCAGGAGTACAAAGAGTCTTTTCATCAGGTATTCTCCGATTCCTTCTTTATCGAGACGGTGGATATATTACCACCTCCAGCGCAAAGGCCCACCCCTCGCGCCGCCCGAAAAGAGCCTACAAGCCCTGCGAATCGATACTATCTTTTCACCAGACAGGTTACAACAGAAAATGCCCCCAAAACCGAACCGTGACAAAGAACGGAACACTAAATATAATCTCCGAGTAGAGCATAATCGATAAGGCTGATAAGAAACCAAAAGGACAGGTCACAATGAACAGAAGACACTTTCTCAAAACAGTCGGAATCGGCGCCGCCGCCCTTGCTTCAACGACATGCAGGCATGCACTCGCCGCGGAATCGAAGGACAAACCCAATTTCATCATCATCTTCATCGATGACCAGGGCTACCAGGACCTCGGTTGTTTCGGTTCTCCCAACATAAAGACGCCTAACATCGATCAGATGGCCAAAGACGGAATGCGCTTCACCGACTTCTACTCGGCGGCCTCGGTATGCACACCGTCTCGCGCGGCGCTCATGACCGGATGCTACCCCGAACGCGTCGGTAATCTCGGCGTCCTGTTCCCGAGGAACAACACGGGGCTAAATCCCGAAGAAACAACGATCGCCAAAATGCTCAAACCGCTCGGGTACGCAACCGCATGCGTTGGAAAATGGCACCTGGGTCACCTGAAGGAATTCCTCCCCACCAGCCATGGATTTGACTCCTACTACGGTATTCCCTACAGCAACGACATGACGATCGCGGCCAACATGAAGCTGTCGAAGGACATCGTGCTGCGGGAAAAACAGACACTCGAAACGCTCAAGAAGCCCAAGAGGAACCTCGTCCCGCTGATGCGCAACGAAGAAGTTATCGAGTACCCCGCCGATCAGAACACGCTGACAAAACGGTACACGCAGGAGGCGATCGGTTTCATAAAGAAGAGCAACGGCGATGGAAAAAGCTTCTTCCTCTACATGCCCCACACCATGCCCCACATTCCGCTTTACGCCTCGCCGGAGTTTGAAGGCAAGAGCGATGCGGGTCTGTACGGCGACTGTATCGAGGAAATCGACTGGTCGGTCGGCGAGATCATCAAGACCCTCAAGGCCGAAAAGATCTCGAAGAAAACCTTCATCGTTTACACCTCCGACAACGGTCCGTGGAATCTCCGCGGTAACAAGACAGACAAGGTCAAAGGCAATAAGAATCGCAGGATAGGCGGTTCGGCGCTTCCGCTGAGAGGTTACAAATTCCAGAAGTTGGAGGGCGGGATGCGGGAGCCCACCGTTATGTGCTGGCCCGGAAGGATACCGGCGGGCAAAGTGTGCGGTGAACTGGCGGGCACGATCGATATACTTCCGACGATAGCGGCTCTTTCGGGCGCAAAACTCCCTGAAAAGAAGATCGACGGAAAGGATATCACACTGCTCATCGAAGGGCACCGGGGCGCCAAGACACCGCACGAGGCGTATTTCTACCGGACGAAGGGAGTCAGGTCGGGCAACTGGAAATTCATCGACAACAAGCTGTACGACCTTTCCAAGGATATCTCCGAGTCGAAGAATCTCGCGTCGGAGAACCCGGAAATTACCGATCGTCTGAAGAAGCTTCTAGCCGCGCACAAGGCGGAAATGTCAAAAGAAAGGCGTCCCTGTGGAAGAGTGGGCTCGGCGCCGCAGAAGAAAAAGAAGAATCGCAAGAAGAAATAGGCGCCTGGCCTCAGGGATGCCCGGGGTCCCGTCGTTGTCTTGGCTTCGTCCAGCGCGGCGCTTGACTTGACCGCCCGTTGCGACGAAGATGTGAGGCCCGAATTCTTCCCGCACGAGCCCCGCGGGGCTCGTGCAAACGCTAACTACAGACGGATGCGAAATATAAAAGATGCTCGAAAAAGTACAGGCAGACAGACACGCCAAGCTGGAGAAGATCAAGGCTCTTGGTATAGATCCTTACGGTAGTCGCTACGACACCGCCGAGGCGACGAGTTCTGTGCTGGATCGATTCGTAGACGACCGGGAAGACCAGACCGCCGACGCCGCGGGCAGGATTATCCTGTTCCGCGACATGGGCAAGCTGATCTTCGCTCACATCCGCGACCAGAGCGGGTCGATGCAGATCGCCCTGAGCAAGAAGGCCCTCGACGAAGATACCTGGGCACTGGCGAAACTGCTGGACCTGGGCGACATCGTCGCGGTGGCGGGACCGCTGAGGCGCACGCGGACCGGTGAGATAACGATCTGGACCGAGAAGCTCACGCTGCTATGCAAGAGCCTCAACCCGATGCCCGAGAAGTTCCACGGACTGACCGATACCGAGGCCCGCTATCGCCAGCGATACCTCGACCTGATGGCCAATCCCGAATCGATGGCGATCGCCGCCCGGCGAATCGAGATCATCGACCACTTCCGCATCACGCTGAAAGATAAGGGCTTCCTGGAAGTCGAGACGCCGATGATGCAGTCGATTTGCGGCGGGGCGGCGGCAAGACCGTTTATCACGCACCACAACACGCTCGATGAGGACCTGTTCATGCGGGTCAGCCCCGAGCTGTATCTCAAACGCCTGCTGGTCGGCGGTATGGAGAAGGTCTTCGAGATCAATCGCAACTTCCGCAACGAGGGCATCGACACCAGCCATAACCCCGAGTTCACGATGATGGAACTCTACCAGGCTTACGCCGACTACGAAGTGATGATGGAGATCACCGAGGAGTTGATATCCGGTGCGGCTGCAAAAATGGTTCCCGCACTCCTTGCCGCACGCGACAAGAGACTCGAAGCGATCGAGCAGATCAAGATCGATGCCCAGCGAGCACTGGACAACCAGCGAGACCCCAAAAGCGACGAAGAAAAGCAGACAGTCTACGATGAGGCGATCGCCGATTACGACAAGCAACTGGCCGAGGCGCCCGAGACTACGCTGTTCCAGGCGGCTGTCAAATGCGAAGCCGGCGAACTCGTCCTTCCGTTTGGACATCAACTCATCGATTACGGGCGCCCGTGGCGGAGGGCTACCTATACCGAGCTGGTCAGCGAACATGCCGAAGTCGACATTACCGATATCGACGCGGTGCGCGACATGGCCCGCGGGTGCGATATCGAAGAATCCCAAATGGCCGACGCCGTGGCGATAAACGAACTGTTCGAAAAGACCGTCGAATCGCACCTGGTCCAACCGACATTCGTGATAGACTACCCCGCCGACCTCTGCCCGCTGACCCGTCGCAAACCCGACGATCCGACCATCGCACTGCGATTCGAACTGTATATATCCCGCATGGAAATCGCCAACGCATATACGGAACTGAACGATCCGGAGATACAGGAAGCCAACTTCCGCGAGCAGCTCCAGGGCGAGGAAGACGAGACCATGCGCGTGATGGATGAAGACTTCGTCGATGCCCTGCGCCACGGGATGCCACCGGCCGGCGGATTGGGTATCGGAGTAGACCGCGTGGCGATGCTGCTCACTGATTCCCACAGTATCCGCGACGTTATCCTCTTTCCCCTGCTGCGAACGGACAGGGGATAACGGCATGGCAGTTGGCAATTGGCAGTTGGCAGTTGGCTCAACGGCTGCGACCACGACCACGACTGAGACGGGACGCTATGTATAAGCTTTTTCTCTGCCTTCGATACCTGAAGAGTCGGGCTATCGCTTACCTTGCGGTACTCGGCGTGGTTGTGTGCGTGTTCATGATGGTGGTGGTTATCAGCCTGTTTACCGGGTTTATCAATAACATAGAAAGAGCCGCCAAAGGCCTGTTCGGTGATGTCATCATGAGCGCCGAAGGTCAGCACGGTCTGGCGTATTACGATGAATTCATCGCCGAAGTGCAGACCGAAGTGCCCGAGGTCCGGGCGGCGGCGCCGTATATTCTCAGCTACGGTATGCTGCGTATCTCCGGGCAGGAGCATTATCGCAACCCGGTCCAGATAGCGGGAATCCGCCTCCCCGAACACGCTGAAGTTTCTGCTTTCGGGAAGGGACTGTTTGTTCAGAAAGCCGGAAAACTGACTTGGGACCCGCCTGTCAAACAGTTGATCGCCGGCGTGGAACGGGAAGGCAAACGGACGCGAGAACTGAAGAAACGCATCGAAGCCAGAGAATTCGAGGGTACACACAGACCCCTCGAACTGGATCATGCGATCAGAAGGATCGACAATGCTCTGACGCTTCAGAAAGAGGCCGTCGAAAACCTGCGCAATGTCGAACGGAATCGCGCCGAGTTGATCCGCCTGCAGGCCAAACTCGAGGAAGCTCTCTCCGAAGGCGTCGGTCGCGAAGATCTCGACCGGGCCCGCGCGGCGTTGGCCCGGGCTCGGGCCGACAAAGCCCCCGCCGACAAGCTCAGATCCATGGAATCCGAGCTCGCAGCCCTGGAACTGGCGGTGGGCAACTTTGAGGAGACTCAGCGGAAAGTTGCTTACTTCGAGCGAAGAACGTACGAGGACGCGGACAGCAGAGTCGTTCTGGGACTGGGGATAGAAGCTCTGAGTTTCCGCACCGATACCGGCGAAGTCGTACGCCTCTGGGTACCGGGCCAGAAGGTTATCCTCTACGTTTTCCCTCTGGGAAGACGCAGCATGGACATCACCGCCCTGTCACCGGAGATCGGGAACTTCTCGGTTATCGACGACAGTCGCAGCGGCGTCCCTCCGATCGATTCGGCGTTCGTATACGTACCGTTCGAAACGCTTCAGAAGCTGAACCACATGGAGGCAGAGTACTCACAGGAAGATCCCAAACAGATTGTCGCCGCGCCCAGATGCAGCCAGATCATCTTCAAGGTCAAGAAGGACCACCCCACCGAAGAGGAATTGCGGGACGTCAGCAAAAGAATCCAGCGCGCCTGGCTTGATTTTCGCAAGCGGTTTCCCGAGGCGTCAATGACGTCCGTCAGTGTCGAAACATGGCGCCAGCGTCAGCACGAATTGCTCAATACCGTTCAAGGCCAGAAGTACCTCATGATAGTCATCCTGGGTACTGTTTCGACAGTGGCATTGATCCTGATCGTCGTAATCCTCTATGTGATAGTCATGGGGAAGACCGCGGATGTCGGTGTTCTCAAGGCGATCGGGGCCTCCAGTATGGGCGTGGCCCGCATATTCCTCCTGTACGGGGCGGCGCTGGGAACTGTGGGGGCGGCGATTGGGGTGATACTCGGATACCTCTTCGTCATCAACACGAACAATATTGCCGACTGGCTCGCCGTCGAGTTTGGGTTCAGCCCGTTCGGTTTCGGTTTCCTGTTCGATAGACTTCCCGATGAGGTCCAACTTCATACGGTCGTGTATATAGTAATCGCCGCGATACTCGCCGGGATCGTCGGGGCATTGATTCCGGCGATCAAAGCCGCACGCATGCAACCGGTGGAGGCGCTCCGATATGAGTAAGTCGCCACCAGCCATCGTTGTCCGGGGAGTTCACAAGTCATACCGGCTCGGTCGTCAGGACCTGCACGTATTGCGCGGTGTGGACTGCACCATCGCCGAAGGAGAGTTTGTGTCGATCGTTGGCGCCTCGGGCAGCGGGAAAAGTACGCTGCTGCACCTGGTGGGGCTTCTGGACCGCGCCGACGAGGGATGCATAACCCTGTCCGACAGGAACGTTATGGGGCTCTCGGCGAGTGCCCGCAACCGGATTCGCCGACATGAAGTGGGTTTCGTCTTCCAGTTCTACCACCTGTTCTCCGAACTGAACGTCCTCGATAATACAGTGCTCCCGGCGATGGTCGATACACCGATGCTGAAGTGGTTCTCGAAGTCCGGCGAGCGGCGTTCCAAAGCCGCCGCCGTCCTCGATGAAGTCGGCTTGAGCGATCGACTGAAACACCGCCCCCGAGAATTGTCCGGCGGCGAGAGGCAGCGAGTGGCGATTGCCCGGGCGCTGATGAACGAACCGAGCATTCTGTTGGCTGACGAGCCTACGGGCAACCTCGATTCAAAGACGGGCGCCAAGATCATGAAACTGCTCAAACGCTACAACGACAAGGGGCAGACAATCCTCATGGTC
>CAZSLS010000039.1:0-39528 GCA_964607575.1 uncultured Planctomycetaceae bacterium
CATCGGTATAGCCTGTGACGTCATTGAATGCCCGGTTCCAGCGAATGGCTTTTCCTGTGGCGGGCTCAAAGAGGAAAAAGGTATCCAGTTGGGAATCCAGCGCGGTTTCGGTGAACTCCTTCTCGTTGCGAAGTTCCTCCTCGGCCCGCTTTCGCTCGGTGATGTCCTCGCCCGAACTGAGCGTTCCGGCGATGCATCCGCTGCCGTCTCTCAGGGTCGTGTTGTGCCATGCGATGATGCGTTCGGCGCCGCTGCTGGTCAGGATCGGGTTCTCGAAGTACTCCACGGGTTCGATATCGCCGCCCAGCACCTGCCTGGCGACATCCTTCACCGTCTCCTTCAGACGCGGCGGCAGGCAGGTGTCGAACCAGTTCCTTCCGACGATCTGCTCCTCGGAGTACCCGAGCACTTCGCAGGCTTTCTGGTTGACAAGGGTCACCGTGCCCGAGGCGTCTATGGCGACGAATATTACGCCGGCTAGATTGAGATAAGTCTGGGCGAGGAGGCGCTCTTCGCCGAGCGCCTCCTCGGCCTGCTTGCGGGCGGTGATATCGCGATCGACACCGCGGTAACCCTGGAGCCCACCGTCCGGGCCGTACACAGGCACGCCGCTGGTCTCCATGACGACCTCGCGGCCATCGGCGTGCAGGCACACGTTTTCAATGCGCTCGAACGGTTCGGCGCGGCTGACAAAATGCTGAAAGATAGACGCGACACGCTCGGCTTCGGCGGGGGGCATGATATCGAACGGCGCGGTCCCGGTGAGATCGTCCACTTCGCGTCCCAGCACGTTTCTGACCTGCGGGCTGACGTACGTGTACTTTCCGTCACCGTCCACTTCCCATAGCCAATCGCTGGTGCTCTCGACGAGGTCGCGAAACCGATCCCTGCTCGCGACCAGTTCGTCCACCCGGCGGCGCAGATCGTCCACTTCGCGCTGCAACTGTTCACTTGTCGGCGGGACATCATCCACGAAATGACTCCGATATGGTCACTGCGGCACTCACCAAGTAATTGTAGCTTCTACCGATCATCGGATTCCACTCTTTTTCCGGGCAAGCGTACTACGATTTGGCACTAGGCAGAGCCGCTTTCCAACCGGCGCTGAGCAGCTTGCTCAACTTGTCTGCGGTCGCCTGGTGTTCTTTATCGGCGGCGATGTTGACCATTTCCTTCGCGTCGGTGTGGTGGTCGTACAGTTCGCGCGCGACGACCTGTCCTGTCTTCAGGGCCCGCCATTCAGTGTACCGGTAGTGGTCGGTGCGCATGGAATAGCCCATGATCCTGCCGCGGGGGAACTGACTGAAGGCGGCTTTGCGGACTGTAGCGGTGGGGTCTTTCAAAACGGGAATGATGCTGCGTCCTTCCAGGCTTTCGGCGGCGGGCAGTTCGCACAGTTCCACCAAGGTCGGATAGATGTCGGTGAATTCGGCCAGTGACCGGGTGGACTGCCCGGCCGTCTTCTGGCCCGGGATGGCGAAAATCAACGGTACGCGGGTATCCAACTCGAAGTTGGTGGTCTTGCCCCACAGACCGTGCTCGCCCAGGTGCCAACCATGGTCTCCCCAGAGGCAGATGACCGTGCGGCTGCGAAGATCCAGCCGGTCCAACTCCGCCAACACTCTACCGATCTGAGCGTCGACATAGCTCATGGCCGCATAATAACCGTGTCGCAGGTTCGCGGTCTGGGCGTCGGTCAGCTTTCCGGAGCGGGGAATGTCCGTGTACCCGCGCAGTTCCCTCCAGTCATGCAGAGCGATTTTGGGAACATTCGCTGGCGGCGTCGGGTTGGCGGGCTTACCGATTCGCTGGGATTTCTGCATGTCCCAGTATTTCTTGGGTGCGGAAAATGGCAGGTGCGGGCGACGGAATCCTACGGCCAGGAAGAATGGTTTGTCCTGTTTGCGCAACACGCCAAGGCGCTGGACCGCTTTATCCGCCACCCGCCCGTCGATGTAGGCATTATCCGGTACATCCGCGCACTCGGTCGCGGCGGCTTTTTCTTTTCCCGGGCGCCCGCCCGGCTGGTAGATTCGCAGGTTGTCTTTCAGCACGTACTTGCCGCGTACCTCACGCGTAAACGCCAACTGCTCCGGAACGGACCAACTGGGCTTGTCCCTGAAGCGGCGCGGATCGTGATAGATCTTGCCGATGCATTCAGTATGGTAACCGTGGTTCTTGAAGTGTTGCGGGAGGGTAACCACGTTGGGCATGTGCTTTCGGAAATGAGTTCCCAGATCCCATACTTTGATTGTGTCAGGATACCGTCCGGTCATGAGGGAAGCCCGCGAAGGATTGCAGACCGCCTGCTGACAGTACGCCCGCCGGAACACCATACCGTGCTTCGCCAGACGGTCCATGCGGGGAGTCACGGCATGCGGGTCGCCGTAGCAGCCCATCTGCGGGCGCAGATCATCTACGGCGATGAACAGGACGTTTCGGCGTGGGGCGGTTTTTTCCGCTCCCGCGAGCAATCCCGGAAACGCCGCCGCAGCGATGGTTCCGAGGCCGAGCTTCTTCAGTATCGTTCGCCTGGTTACTGTCGCTTCATTCATTCATTCATTCATTACAAATCCGCGCTACTTCAGACCGATACGATGGCGATCGAGGAGGATGTCTACTGTGCGTTTGCGTTCGGTGGCGGCCTGGTCGTCGGATAGTTCGTGCAGAGATGCGAAGATCGCCAGCAGTTCGTCGAGCAGTTCGTCGGTCAATTCGCCCAGCAGTGCGATCGCGGTGCGGCGGAGGAGCAGGTCGTCGAGGTGCAGCACGCGTTCGCTACTGATTATGAACTCTATCTCGCGGGCGGTGTAGGTAGCGTGGTGGGTCAGGAGCCTGTCTTCGCCGGTGGTGCAGAATTCGGCAACCTGGCGGGCGCCTGTTCCGTATCGCACGAGTAGCGTGTCGATGCGAGCTTCGTCCAGACCGGTCGTTTCGGCCAGAGCTCCGGTCCACTGTTTCCTGTCCAGGTCGGTGCGTGGGAAGTCCTTTCCGCCGCCTACGGGGATCGATTCGGTGCAGATATTGCGGGGTCTGTCGAAGTGCGCCAGCAGCTTGTCCATCGCCTGCTCTCCGAACGCGCGGAACGGCGTCCACTTGCCCCCGACCAGCGAGAATACGGGGAAGTTGGCTGTTTCGGTAGGCTCGGAGATGTCGGTGAAGTGCGAGCGGCTCATCTGACCGGTGGTTTCGGCGGAGGTGGCCTTGAGGGGGCGGACGCCGGAGAACGTGCTGAGGATCTGCGAGCGGTCGATCTTCACATCCGGGAGGAGGTGCGAGATGCACTCGATCATGTAGTCGATCTCGTCGTCGTCGCATCGGGCGGTGTCGGGGTCGTCGACGTGGATATCGGTCGAGCCGATCAGCGGCTTGCCGAGCCACGGAAGGGCGACAACGGCGCGCCCGTCGGGGGTTTCGTAAAAGAGCATCTCGCCGTCGAGCGCCTTGAGCAGTTCGTCGTTGTCGAGCACGAGATGCGCGCCCTTCGTGCCTGCGATGAGTTTGGACGGATGCCCGAGGTTCTCGTTTGCGGAGTCGATCCATGCGCCGGCGGCGTTTACGACCACCTGGGGGCGGACCTCGATGTCTTGTCCGCTAATCTCGTCGCGCAGCGTCACCGTATCGCCTGCAGTGCTCTTGGCCGAGACGTAGTTCAACGCCCGGGCGGTTTCGCAGGCGGCTTCGGCGTCGGTGATTACTTCCATGCAGAGGCGTTCGGGATAGCTGATCCACCCGTCGTAATAGGTGGCCGTACCGATGGTGTCTGGATGCAATCCGGGTCGGCGTTTGAAGGCGTCGGCGCGCGAGGTGAAATGATGTTTCGGCATCTGGCGGTTGTGGTCGGCGAAGCGGTCGTACATCTTCAGTCCGACCTTGATCATCCACGCTCCGCGCCGTTTGGATCGCGCCCCGGGCGACAGGCCGAAGGTCTTGCGGATCACGCCCATCATGCCTTCAAATCGCGACTGGTAGGGGATGGTCGTCGGAAGCGGGAGAATATAGTGCGGGCAGTTCTGTAGCAGGAGGTTCCGCTCGTGTACGCCTTCGCTGACGAGCGTCTTCTCGCCGAACTCGAGATACCGGAGCCCCGCATGGATCATGCGTGACGGCGCCGCGGTGGTCCCGCACGCGAAGTCGCCGCGGTCTACGATCAGCGCGTCGAATCCGTGCAGCGCCAGTTCGCGGAATACCGCAGCCCCGTTTATTCCCGCCCCGACGACGAGCACCGATACGTCGGGGTTTTCGCGGAGTTGGGCGATCGTGTTTTCTCTGGTCTTCAGGAGTTCGCTGATGGTTTGGATCCTTTCACTGGCGTACCGGCGCCATACACGATACAAAGAATCTCCCCGTCGTTCAATATGGTTCAGTTTCACTAAAGCCCACAGATGGCAATCTGTGGGCTGGGAGTCCGGTCCACAGCGCAATCTGCGGGTCCGCAGCAAGTCCAACAGGCAACGCTGGACACGCACGACTTCAAAGCGTCTCCTACCGCGCGGGCCTCAGAGGATCTCAGCCGCCCGGGCGTTGTCGGACGTGTTGAGGATTATTACCGCTTCGGGGGCATCGGTCGTCGACGCGTAGGTGAAGGCGACATCTATCCCTGCCTCGGCGAGTTTGTGTGCGATCTCGTTGAGGCTTCCGGGCGTGTTGGCCGCGTGGACGCGGACGACCTCATCCCAGCCGCACTCATCGACGGCCGGTGAGATGCTCTCGCAGGCCTTCTGCGGATCGTCGGCCACCAGCATGAGATGCCCGACGTCGCCCTCGCCCCAGGCGCACATCGCCAGGATGTTGACCCCGGCGTCCTTGAGCTTGTCGGTGACTTCCGCCAGCTTTCCGGTCGCGTTGGTAACCGTCGCGTTACATTGTCTCGTCAGTTCAGCCATGATGATTCTCCTTACAACCCATTATACGCACGTCGCAAGCCGCACACCTGAAATGCCTTTGTAGCTTTGGGGGCGAATGACTATCATGCTGCCTGCAGGATTGCGTGAAAGGGACGGCATGAAGCGAGCAGTTTTTCTGATACTTGTTGTAATCGGTTCGGGGGTATCAGCGATTCGGGCTGAACCGGTACGCATAAGCGGTATCTATCCGCATCTGGCGGTGTATAACGGGCGGTTCGACCCGGCGAAGCGAACCTGGGCGGGCACGGGGCGTGAGTGCGGGATCGGGGCGATCGTGCCCTGGGCCGGGAAGCTGTGGTTGATTACGTATCCTCCGCATGCAACCCGCGGCGGGAACGACAAACTCTGGTCGATCGACGAGAAACTCAATTTGAAGTTCGCGATCGAATCCGTGGGCGGTACGCATGCCGGGCGGATGATCCATCGCGAATCGAACCAACTGGTGATCGGCCCGTACTTCATCGACGCAAAAGGCAAGGTCCGGGCTTGCGACGTCAAGAAAAAGCTTATCGGGCGCATGACCGCCGTCGCCCGCCACCTCACCGACCCGAAGAACATGGTCTACCTCATCGATATGGAGGGCGCGGTTTACGAAGTACACGTCCATACTCTGGCGGTTAAGAAACTGTTCCGCAAACCCGTGCCCGGCGACCACGCCAAGGGCGGGTATACCGCTCAGAGACGCCTGGTCATCGCGAACAACGGCGAGCGGAGGCCCAAGAAGCCCGGGCAATACGGCGTGCTGGCTGAGTGGGACGGTAAGGCCTGGCGGGTCATCGAGCGGAAGCAGTTCTGCGATGTCACCGGTCCGGACGGGATATACGGCGGCAGCGACGACAAGGCTCCGCTCTGGGCGATCGGATGGGACCGCAAGTCGGTTATTCTCAAACTGCTCGATGGCGGGCGGTGGTATACGTTCCGCATGCCAAAGGCGTCTCACGCATTCGATCCGAAACACGGGTGGTATACCGAGTGGCCTCGCATCCGGCGAATCGCCGAGGGCAAGCTGATGATGGATATGCACGGCATGTTCTACGATTTTCCCAAGGGTTTCTCCGCGGCGAGTACCGGTGGGATCACGCCGATCGCCTCGCACCTGCGATACATTCCTGACTTCTGCGAGTGGAACGGTCGACTGGTGCTGGCCGCCGACGATACGTCGATAATACAAAATCCGATGGCGGGCAAGTCCCAGTCGAACCTGTGGTTTGGACAGGTTGCGGACGTGAAGAACTTCGGACCGTCGTCTGGATGGGGCGGTGTGTGGATGGGCGATGCGGTCAAGGCCGACGCGCCGTCGACGCCGTTCCTGATCGGCGGATTCGGCAAACGCGCGGTGCATCTGTCTGTTGGCGACAAGATCGAAGAGTCTTTGGACGGCGATGTCTCGCGATGCACCGACAAATACTCATTCACAGAATTACCCACGAAGTTGCGCGGCCTGGCCAGAGTGACGATCGCCCGCGGCGACTTCCACAAGCCCGCGCCGGGATACTCCTTTACCGTCGACAGGGCGGTGATGATTTATCTCGCTGTCGATGCGCGGGGTAAGCTCGATCTCGGCGCCGAATGGAAGAAGACGGCCATGAAAGCCGCCTGGGGCAGATACGCCGATTCTATCTACGTCCGGGAGTTCAAGGCCGGTCGCGTGGAAATCCCGCCGCACGACGCGCCGCACCTGAAAGAAGCCTACGGCCTGCCGCACGCTTGTTTCCTCAGCCCCCAGGCCAAGATCACCGACCTGTCTAAGAATCTTGAAGCTGTCGTAACGCAAGCAGAGACGAGCAAGGCGGCTCCTGCAGCGAAAACCGGCGACGTCATGTTCACACTGGAGATCGACGCCAAAGGTGATGGCAACTGGAAAGCCTGCAAGCAGATCACCGTGCCCGGCGGCGGATACAAATACCACATTTTCGCTGATGACCTGAAGGCCAATTGGATCCGCGTGCGGGCCGACAAAGACTGCACCGCCACCGCATACTTCCACTACGCATCACCGGCGAAAGCGTTTGGCGACGATAAAGCCATTTTCGCATCGCTGCCGAAAGCGACCGATTCGTCCGGCGGCGGTTTGATCCGACCGGCGGGGCACAATACGAACCTGCAACTGCTCACCCGCGACGGAGCATACCTTGAAGTCGACGAGAAGATGAACTTCCGCACTCCCGCTGAGTCGCGAGCGGATGAGGTGAAGAAGATCGCGGCGATCAAATGGGATTTCACCGTGGACGCCGCCTCGGTGATCGTCACGCACAAGGGCAAGCGATATCGCCTGCCCAAGGGCGACGCTGCATACGACAAACTTGTTTGCCGCGGTGTCCGCGAGTGCGTCTCGGAACGGTATCTGGTGAATCTGCACGGGACGTTCTACGAAATGCCGCGCGATTCGGGCGCATACCATCCCGGTCCGGAACTGATCAAGCCCGTCGCCACCCACGGGCGGGCGATTGTCGATTTCTGCACGTGGCGCGGGCTTATGGTCATCAGCGGAACCTCGCCCGGCGCCAAGCCGGACGGAAACTACTTCGCATCGGCCAACGGTAAAACCGGGCTCTGGTTCGGGCATATCGACGATCTGTGGAAGCTCGGCAAGCCCACGGGGGTCGGCGGACCGTGGAAAGACAGCGAGGTAAAAGCCGGCGCCGCGTCGGATCCATACCTCATGACCGGCTACGATCGCAAACGCCTGGACATTTCGCACGACGCCGGCGAAGCGGTCGAGATGACCATCGAGATCAATTTCGATCACAACGGTTGGCACGAGTATGCTAAGATATCTGTACCTTCAGGAAAGACCGCAACCCATAAATTCCCTGACGGATTCAACGCACATTGGGTGCGATTGAGATCCGCCAAAACCTGCAAAGCTACAGCGATATTCACCTATGAGTAAAACATGCGTTATGACAATCCTGGCGGTATTGACGTTCACTGTTATCGCCCAAGGCGCCCAGCATACCGTCCTGATCGAGGCCGAGGCGTTTTCCGACCGCGGCGGGTGGGTGGTCGACCAGCAGTTTATGGACGAGATGGGCTCGCCGTTTGTACTCGCTCACGGGCTGGGCACGCCGGTTAAGGATGCCTCGACCACGGTGACATTTCCCGCCGCAGGAACGTATAAAGTATGGGTTCGCACGCGTGACTGGGTGGCGTCCTGGAAAGCGCCTGGTGCGCCGGGTAAATTTCAACTGCTCGTTGACGGTAAGGCCGTCAAAACCACGTTTGGAACCGAAGGGGCGAAATGGCATTGGCAGAGCGGTGGGGCGATCGAGATAGCGAAGACCAAGGTCACCGTCGTACTGCACGATCTTGCCGGTTATGAAGGGCGGTGCGATGCGATTGTGTTTTCGTCGGAGGCGAAGTTCAAACCGCCCAACGATCTGAAGACAATGGTTCCGTGGCGGCGAAAGCTGCTGGGACGCCCCGAGACCCCGCCGCTTGCGGGCAAGTTTGACCTGGTGGTTGTCGGTGGAGGAATTGCCGGAACGGCTGCCGCTCTGTCGGCGGCTCGTCTGGATGCAAAAGTCGCACTCATTCAGGACCGCCCCGTGCTTGGGGGTAATAATTCCTCCGAGGTTCGTGTGTGGCTTAACGGTAAGATGAACTTCCAGCCGTACCCGCGGATTGGCGATCTGGTACACGAACTCGACCAGAAGCGCCGCGCCCACTACGGCCCGAGCAACACCGCCGACCTCTACGAAGACGATCGCAAGATCGCGCTGGTCCGGGCTGAGAAGAACATATCGCTGTTCCTGAGCCATCGCGCCAACGGCGTGGAAATGGATAGCGGGCGAATCGCAGCCGTGATCGCCGAAAGCATCAACACGGGCAAGCGTCTGCGGTTTGTTTCGCGCACAGTGGCCGACTGCACGGGGCACGGCGTGATCGGAGCGCTGGCGGGCGCGGAGTTCCAGATGACCGCCAAAGGGCACATGGGCCGATGCAATCTCTGGAACGTTGTTAAAACGGATAAGCCCGTGCCATTTCCTCGCTGTCCGTGGGCGCTGGACCTCAGCGACAAACCCTTCCCCGGGCGCAAATCGGGCGGGTTGAAGTCGCTCGGCGTGTGGTACTGGGAGAGCGGTTTCGATCACGATCCGTTCGACAAGGGCGAGTACATACGCGACTGGAACTTCCGGGCGATGTACGGTGCGTGGGACGCCCTGAAGAACGTTGACAAGCTCTACCCGAATCACAAGCTCAACTGGGCGGCGTACATCGCCGGCCCGCGCGAATCGCGGCGGATCGTCGGCGACGTGCTGCTGGGCAAGAAGGATGTCGTCGCGGGCAAAACCTGGCCCGACGCGTGCGTACCATGCACCTGGTCGATGGACCTCCACCTGCCCAACAAGACATACCTCAAAGGCTTCGAGGGCGATGCGTTCATCTCGCGCGCTCACTATACCCACTTCAAGAAGCCCTATTGGCTGCCGTACCGATGCCTCTACTCGCGGAACGTTGCGAATTTGTTCATGGCCGGGCGGGATGTCAGCGTCACCCACGAAGCCTTGGGCACGGTCCGCGTGATGCGGACCTGCGGGATGATGGGCGAAGTGGTCGGAATGGCTGCTTCGATCTGCAAGACCCATGACACTACCCCGCGCGGCGTATACAAGGACTACCTCGGCGAACTGAAAAAGCTGATGAAGACCGGCGTGGGCAAAACCCCGACTCAGGCGGATGTGCCCGCCCGACCGAAATGGCTCGGTATCGCCGGGCTGAATCTCGCCAGAAGAGCAAAGGTCACCGTCTCGTCGAACCACTCCAGCGGTAAATACAAGCCCGAAGCTATCAACGATGGTGAAGCTGCCCCGGTCGACAACGACCTCCGATGGGTCAGCGACGCCAAACCGCCTCATCGTGTTGAACTCGTCTGGTTCCGTCCGCAGACGATCAGTGCGATCCGCATCGTAAGCGGGTGGAATCAAGGCGGAAAAATCACCGGGGCATTGGAGAGTTTCTCGCTGCAATACAACGATTCGAGCGGCTGGAAGGATATTCCGGGCGGCAAGGTCGCGGGCAATCGTCTGGGCGACTGGTCGGTGAAATTCAAACCCGTCCCCGCCAGCGCCCTTCGCCTGACGGTGACTGTTACGCAAAGCGATGTCGCCCGCATATGGGAGATCGAGGCGTATAACCCACCGGTAAAGCAGGCGAAGTGATTGCCCCTTGTCAGGGGGCGGGTTATAACTAATGCTTTGAACGCGGGGGCGGGAGTCCAGCAGATGAAAACGTGTTTTGTGATGGCGGTGTTGGCGATGGCGTCGGCGGCCTGGGCGGGCGGGAAGACGATTCTGCTCGAGGCTGAAGGGTTCGATGACATCGGCGGGTGGAAGATCGACCAGCAGTTCATGGACCAGATGGGTTCTCCGATTCTACTCGCCCACGGGATGGGCGTCCCCGTCAAGGATGCGACTACCGCCGTTACGTTTCCCGCGGCAGGTACGTACCACCTATGGGTCCGCACGCGCGACTGGGTTGCCAACTTCAAAGCCCCCGGCGCGCCGGGGAAGTTCCAACTGCTCATCGATGGAAAGCCCATTGAAAAAATATTCGGAACCGAAGGCGTCAAATGGCATTGGCAGAGCGGTGGGACGGTTAAGATAACCAAAACGAAAGTCACCCTGTCGCTGCATGATCTAACCGGTTTCGATGGACGATGCGATGCGATTGTATTTGCTTCGGACGCGAAGTTCGTCCCGCCGGCTGAGATGAAAGTGATGACGCCCTGGCGGCGAAAGTTGCTTGGTCTGAGCGAGAAACCGATCGATGCGGGGAAGTTTGATCTGGTGGTCGTTGGCGGCGGTATCGCCGGAACGTGTTCAGCCATCTCGGGCGCCCGATCGGGCCTGAAAGTTGCGTTGATCCAGGATCGCCCGGTGCTTGGCGGGAACAACTCTTCGGAAGTTCGCGTGCATCTCGGCGGAAGGACCATGCTCGCGCCGTACACGGCGCTGGGCGGGGTGGTGCGGGAACTCTCGCCGGCCCGACGCGGAAACGCCGGACCGCCCGAACGATATGAAGACCAGAAGAAACTCGACGTCGTCGCCGCCGAGAAGAACATCTCGCTGTTCCTCAGCACGCACGTCAGCGAAGTGGAGAAAGACGGTAAGAAAATAGCGGCTGTCATCGGAAGGAACATCCGTACGGGCAAACGCCTCCGCTTTACGGGGCGCGTGTTTGCCGACTGCACCGGCGACGGAACCGTCGGGTTCCTCGCCGGAGCCGATTACCGCATGGGACGCGAAGGCAAAGACCAAACCGCCGAGGGGCTCGCACCCGCCAAACCCGACAAACTGACCATGGGCAGTTCGGTCCAATGGTACTCCAAATCGGGCAAGGAACCGTCCGCGTTCCCCGTTTGTCCCTGGGCGGTCCAGTTCACCGAAGAAAACGTACAACGCGTAACCGGGGGCGAGTGGAACTGGGAAACGGGAATGAACAAGAACCAGATCGACGAGTTCGAGGAGGTGAGAGACTACGGTATGCGAGTGGTCTACGGAAACTGGGCGTTCCTGAAGAACAGCCCCCGAAGCCGCGCCAAGTACGCCAACCTCAAACTCGACTGGGTCGCCCACATCGCCGGAAAACGCGAATCGCGACGCCTGCTGGGCGACGTCATTCTCACACAGCAGGACGTTGTCGGTCAGAAGGCTTTCGACGACGCCTGCGTGACCACCACCTGGACGATCGACCTGCATTATCCCCACCCGAAGAACACCAAGCAGTTCCCGGGCAAAGAGTTCCGCACGATCGCAAAACACCTCCGCATCAAGCCATATCCCATCCCGTATCGAACCCTCTACTCGCGCAACATAGATAACCTCTTCATGGCCGGTCGCGACATCTCCGTGACGCACGTAGCCCTGGGCACCATTCGCGTGATGAACACCTGCGGGATGATGGGCGAAGTCGTAGGAATGGCCGCCGCCATCTGCAAAGAACAATCGACCACACCGCGAGGCGTTTACAAGGACCACCTCGCCGAGTTGAAGAAACGCATGACCAAGGGCGTAAGCAAAACACCCATTCCGGCGCCAGGCAAAGTCGCGGTTCCGGGCGTTTCAGCCAATGTCCCCAAACCGCCGGTGTGGATCAAGACCGCCGGGGCAAACCTTGCACGGAAGGCGAAGGTGACCGTATCGAGCAGTCTGGACAGCAAGTACAAGGCCTCGAACATCAACGACGGAAAGATCGCATTCGGTATGAGCGACCGCTGGGTAAGCAATTCTAACTTTCCTCACACGGTGGAGCTCGCATGGGACGCCCCGCAGACCATTAGCGCAGTGAGGATCGTGACCGGATGGAAGTCGGGCGCCCGGATTATCGGAATGCTGTCGGATTTCTCGCTGCAGTATCACGACGGAAGCGCCTGGAAGGACATCGGCGGAGCCAAAGCAAAGGGCAACAAGCTGGCCGACTGGCACGCGAAATTCAAACCCATAAAAACCAAACGCCTCCGCCTGACAATAACAGCAGCCCTGAAGAACCTCGCGAGAATCTGGGAACTGGAAGCCTACAACCCGTAGACCGACTGCTAAGCCGCAAGCGGCACGACTCCACATTCGTTCGGGTTGATCTTGCTGGTCGCTTGCGGCTTAGCATTGATTGGGCAAAAGCTTTTAACAGTCGCAATCTTCTGAGCATTGTTCGACTGGCGTGTTGAGCCCTTCGATGATCGAGTCGGGCATTCCCGGAATCGAGTGTAGGTGGAGTGTTTCCTGAATGGCCCGCCAGCTGTCGGTTGAGATAAGTACCGCTGAGTTGCGTTTGCCGGTTATATGCACGGGCTCATGAGACGCCGACACGTCGTCGATCAACTCATCGAGTCTTTTTTCGGCTTCTTTTACGGTGATTGCTGTCATGGCTATATCCTGACGATACGTACATTAAAGCGTGCGGAATGTTCCCCGACAAGTCGATTGTGGAATTCTCGCCAATACTTACTATTATTAGACATTATGCGTTCGATTGTGCTGACAGTTTTGTGCCTCCCGATGATCCTGAGCGCTGCGCGTTCGGTGAAGCTGCCCGACATCAAGACCGTTCCGCCGGATCTCAAGACGCCTGCGATGGTCGAAGGTGCCGCTGCGGCCGGGAAGCGCGTTAGGCAGGTCGCTCCGGAATATAAGGGGACCGAAGTGTTTCATACGCTCTATCTTCCTTCCGACTGGAAGGCGGGGGCCAAGCGCAAGTATCCGGTTATCGTTGAGTATGCGGGCAATGGTCCGTATCGCAACCGCCATGGCGATACATCCGCCGGTACGGTCGAGGGGAGTAATCTGGGGTATGGGATATCCGGTGGGAAAGGGTTCATCTGGTTGTGCCTGCCGTACGTGAACTCGAAAAAGAAGCTCAATCAGAGGCGGTGGTGGGGCGACGTGGCCGCTACCGTCGAGTACTGCAAGAAAACCGTCCCGCGCATATGTCGCGAGTACGGCGGCGACCCGTCGAAGGTTATCCTGATCGGGTTTTCGCGCGGCGCGATCGCATGCAACTATATCGGCCTGCACGATGACCAGATCGCAAAGCTCTGGCGAGCGTTCGTTCCGTACAGCCACTACGACGGCGTGCGGAACTGGAGGTATGCGGGCGCCGATAAGGCCTCGGCGCTGAAGCGCCTCAAACGCCTCAAAGGGCGTCCGCAATTCATCTGTATGGAGAACTCCATAGACGAAACGAAGCGATACCTCGCCTCAACCGGCGTCAAGGGCGACTTCACGTTCGTAGTCACGCCATTCCGCAACCACAACGATCGCTGGGCCCACCGGGAGAGCCCCCAGCGGCAACAATTGCGGAAGTGGGTCGACAGGATACTCGCGGCGCCTATTCTTCGCGGATCACTATCCGTTGCCCCGGCGCCACGTTCTCCTTGACGACGCGTTTCTTTGTCGCGGGGAAATACACTTCGATGCGATATTGCTTCGCGGGCGATTTTCCGAGCCCGAAATGCACCTCCAGCGGCGAGCAGCGGCAGTAACCCGTTCCCGACTGAATCTCCCGCAGGCCGATGAGCCTCTGCTTGCTCCCTTCCTGTGCATACACGCGGATCTTCGCCCCGATACCGTCGGGGTTGCTTTTGGTGCCGACGGCTTTGACGCGGAGCCAACTCCTGCCGTTGGTGTCATTGCGGTAGACCACGACGTTCGAGTAGAAATTGACCAGCACCAGGTCGAGGTCTCCGTCTCCGTCCAGATCGACCGCCGGTACGCAAACGCAGTTGCCCTCGTGTCCGACACCCCACACCCGGCGTTCCTCGCGCCAGGCGCCCTTGGCGTCGCGGGTCCACAGAGGGTTTCCCCCCTTGTGTGTGGCGAAGCGATTACCGCTGGGTATGGCGTCGACGGCGACATAGATATCGAGGCGCCCGTCGTGGTCGAGATCCTCCAGGACCGCGTCGTGCGAGAGTGCCTTGTGACGGAGTGTCGCCGCGGGGACCGCTTTGAACCGCCCCCGCCCGTCGTTGGCGTACAGCAGATTCGGTTCGACGGTGCAGCCTCGTTTCAGCAGTTGGGCTTCGGTGGCGTTTTCCCCCGACAGCCACGAGTCGGTCGTGACGTACAGGTCGAGGCGGCCTTTCCCGTCGACGTCGGCGAACACACAGCCAACCGAGGATGCCTTACGGGCCAGGCCCGAAGCGGCGGTGACGTCCCGGAACTTACCGCCTCCGAGATTCTTCAGCAGGTTATCTTCCTGCGAGTGGTAGTTGGCGACAAAGAGGTCGTCCAGCCCGTCGCCGTCGACGTCGCCGAACGCACATCCGAGGCTGTGCCTCTTTGGCAGCGCCACGCCCGCCGAGGTGGCGATGTCCGTGAACGTTCCGTTGCGGTTGTTGCGGAATAACCGATTCGCCCCGCCCGGGCAGGTAAGGTACAGATCGACCCATCCGTCCGCGTCGACGTCGGACCACGCGCAGGACCGCCCCGGGCCTTTGTGCAGGGCGCGCGCCTTGTCGCTGACGTCGACGAACGTCCCGTCGCCCTTGCCCTTGTACAGCCTGCTCGCGCCGCCGCGCAGCGAGCTTAGGTAGACGTCCAGCTTACCGTCACGATCGAAGTCCGCTACGGCCGCACCCGTGCCCGCGCCCTGGAAGCTCTCCAGACCGGAGCCCTTGGTGATATCCTTGAACCGCAGCTTGCCCTCGTTTCGGAAGTATCGTACGTGAGGCGCGCGAAACGTGGTGATCAGCAGGTCGAAGTCGCCGTCGCCGTCGAAGTCCGCTACGGCTATCGCGTGCGGATTCGTTCCGCCGACACCTGTGTTCTTGGCGATCGTAATGCCCGTCGCGGACGTCACGTCCGTCATCCTGGGTCTGCGCCCGTCGAGGCGGACCAACGTGGACGGGTCGCCGTAGAAAACCTGGTATCGCCGGTTTTCCCTGTGTCGCCCCAGCAGGTGCAGCACCTTGCGCTCGTACCCGACCTTATTGTCGGCCGGGACGATACGGGAGTGGTGGATAATGCCCTGGTAAATCGGCGAGTACTTCTCGATGAGTTCCTTCCCTGCGGTGTCCATCGGGGCGGCGATACCGGCCAGATAACCGTATACCGTGTAGTTCGGGTCCTTGACGACGTAATGGGGGAGCATCTTGAGGTTTGTCTGATCGCCCCAGCGATGAAACCAGTTATTGATGTAAACGTCCCGCCATGGACCGGTTTTTCCGGTCCACACCCGAAGGATAAAGGCGGTGATGGTCTTTTTTGGGTCGATCTTCTCGTCGTGGAACTTGACCGGAACCCGATCGACAGCTCTCACGCCGATAACCCACACTCTGGGCTTCCTGGACCAGTCGACCTTGATACCGGTGTGCGTCGTTCCCAGACGATATCCGCTCCATGGCGTGGGTTCACGGCTGATCACCTGGTGTCGCTTGCCCTTATCGTCACGGACAGTGAGTACGATGTCCTCGCGCCAGTAGTAGTGTCGCCAGTGGTCAATGTGGCGGAATTTCTCTGCCGTCCCTTCAAACTCTACGTATGGCATGTTGCGCGGCGCCG
Organism: uncultured Planctomycetaceae bacterium; assembly: GCA_964607575.1. GTDB lineage: Bacteria > Planctomycetota > Phycisphaerae > SM23-33 > SM23-33 > BS750m-G57. Next base: position 15,905 of record CAZSLS010000039.1, read on the forward strand.
CGGCGCGGGCGGTCGGTATGCCCGCCACCGACATCAGAACCAACAGGGCGGCAATTACCGTTTTCTCTGACGTATGGTCCATGGTCACATGTCCTTTACGGGTGCTCGGGGGCTTACTTGTCGTACACTTTCTTACCCGCGATTATGGCCTGGCGGTTGCGGCGTTCTATCTCCATGCGTTTTGCGTGGTAGTCCAGACGCGCCCGATCGGCGGGGCGGGGTTTGAAGCCTTCCATGTCCAGACGCGGGTGGTCGATCAGCATCTGTCGGCCGCTGCGGATCAGTTCCAACGCCTTGGTATAGTTGGGGTTCTTTTTGTCGGTAAACCCCGTCAGGCAGAGGCTCTTTTCGGGGCGGGTGAAGTTGATCGGCGAGCCTTGGGTCATTATCAGCGTGCGGAGCCGGCCTCCCGAATATCCGTTGACTCGCGACCATGAGTGTTTCTTCGTTTGCGGCGCAGCGGCCATTAGTTTGCCGAGTTGGCTGAGTTCTTTGTGGTTCAGCGGGCAGCGTCCGAACGTGTTGTCGCCGTAGTACGTTACGCGTGACTGATAGTACGGTATGTTCAGGTCGATCCAGGTGACGATCCTGTCGATGCTCTCGGCGTCGAGCTTGACCTTGTGTTTACCGTGTCCGGTGCGCAGCAGATCAACGAGGCTGCTGACATGCGAGCCCCATGAATATGGCGGGATAACCTTTATCGGTCCGGCGCCTACGGAACTGATGAGCGGTTTCTTTTCACCCGGTTTGGCGCGTTTCCATACCGCCGGCGAGCGGGCCAGCAGGTTTGTGTACGACAGATTGAACGCGGGCCCCTTGTCGCCGGAGAGATTGATCTTCGGCGCCTTCTTACCGTAGTCATGACACTTTACGCAATGCTTGTCGAGTACGGGCTGGACTTCCCTTGCATAGCTGAAGTTCCGCGCCGGTCCGTACCAGGGCGCCAGTTTGCTTGGTGGGCGTTTCATCGCCGTCGGCCGCCTGGTGCGCGAAGGTGGGGCGGGCTTGAGGCGGTCTTCGTGGCATCCGATGCAGCCGGCTTCTTCGCCCGGTTGGAGCATCGTCCCGCTGCGCATCGAATGGATCATCATTCCGTTTTCGTCGAGCAGTTGGAAGTAGACGAACTTGCCCGCTGGTACGCGGAAATACGCTGATCCGTCGGTCTCGACCGGCGCGCGCCCGAGGATGCGCTTGTTGTTGTAGTGGTTCCAGTTCAGCGCAGTAGGGTGGTGGCTGTCGCCGCTGAGGGGGGGCGTCCAGTCGCCTATCCCGTTCTTGGGGAAGACGAGTTTGGGCGGCGCTTCGACTACGCGGAGATACTTCACGCTGCCGCGTTTGACGCGATCCATGAACTCGCCGATGTAGACGTCCTGAACGTAGAACGTGCCCTCGGATTTGCTGAGATCAACCTTCGAGGCGATAACCGGCGGGCGTTTGCGGGCGACTACGGGCATCGGATCGAAGCATCCGGGCTGTTCGGCGTGCAGGAGAATCTCGTTTCCGAATATGTCGGCCAGGAATATGCCCATGTGCTTTCCCGAAGCTACCTGCCGCGAGCAGAGCATGAACTCCGCCGACAGTGGATAAGGGTCTTCGTATTTGATTCGCACGCCGCGGAAACTGTCGTACCCGCCGCCGATCCGCTCTTCGGTGTTCCAGTGTCTCATGAACGGCGAGATGTCGGCGGGCCAACTTTTCAGGACGGGGTCCATACCGTCGAGCCCGAGATTGCGGTCTGCGATCACCATCGCGCCCCAGGCGAGCAGGTGGACCGCGGTGAAAGTCCCCACGAACTTGGACGTGCCGGGAATGACGCGCCCGTCGGAGATCGCACCCGGCTGCCAGGCATACCCGCCGTAGTACAGCGCGTGGTTCGTACCGTCGGGGTTCACCGTCCACAGCCCGTACGCCGAGGCGAAATGCTTGTCCACGTATTCCCATCGCGTGTAGAGGATCCGCCCGTCGGCGGTGAGGCTGGGGCGGCCTTCGAATTGCGTGTTGTGCCCGATTTGTCGGATGTTCGCGCCGTCTGAGTCCATGACAAACAGGTTGCTCATCAGGTGGCGCTGGCAGGGGATGTATTTCGGTTCGCGCGTCGACGAGAATGCGATCCGGTCGTCGGGCAGGTAGATCGGCTGGATGTCGGATACTCGCGGCGCAAACGTCAGTTGCCTGGGCTTTGCCTGGGGTTTCGAGATGTCCATTTCGTAGAGATGGTAGTCGTCTTTGATATCCTTGCGCATCGAGAAGAGCAGCTTGCCCGCGTCGAAATGCACCTCCGGATCGCGGATCACGCCTTTGGGCATTTCGAGAATCGTCGCGACCTTGCCCGAGGGCAGTTGAAGGACCTTCAGGGCGCCTCCCGGTCGGAAGAATCTCGTGTTGATCTCGCCGGTCTGGCACATCGTCGCTTCGGTACCGTGGTTGTTGGAGTACTGCCTGCGTGTGACGAAGACGATCGGCCTGCTGCCCAGGAGTGGATTGGCCAGCAGCGCCTTGCGCTGAAGTTCGGACAGTGCCTTGTTGTCTCCGGGTTTGAGGCGACCGATTTCGCCCAGGAATTGACGCCCTTGCGGATACCGGTCACCGAACGTGGCGATCAGGTGACCGACGGCCGCCTTCAGCGAAGCTGCCGAGTTGGCCTGCGGCGGGTCTGCAGCCAAACTTGTGCGACAGAGGCCCGCGAGCACGACGGCGGCCAGTAGAGTCCGATACTTTTGATTTGTCATTATTGGGGGTCCTTTGTCCTGACGCGCATTATACAGTCGCAGGCCCGCTTATGAAAACTCTTGCGAAAGCCCTTTTGTTTTTGCACGAATCGATTCCGCCTGTACAATGTTCCGGACGCGGGAACGAGCATATGGAAAGCAAAGCAAATCGCCAGCAGCGAGCCCAGACGGTTTGTCTGGTTATTCTCAGCACGGTGGCTGTCGCCATGGCGCTTCGTTGGCTGGCCCCGGTACTCGTTCCATTTGTGCTTGCACTTTTTCTTACGCTAGCTATGTCGCTGATGATCGACCTGCAGATGCGGTATTTTCATATCCCGCGGTTGGCGGCGATGCTGATCACGATTATTGTGGGGCTGTTGATCCTGGCGGTGTTCGGGCTGCTCATTCTGGCGGCGGTGAATCAGTTTACGGACAATGCCCTGACCTACGAAAAGCAGATCAAGTCCATGCTTCACAATCTCTCCGAGGCCGTGCCCTCGCTTGGCATCGATACAAAGGTTGAGGGGTCCCTTCTTTCAAAGATACCGGGAACCACCATCCGCAAGGTGCTGACTGATACGGGTGCGGCGGTGATGGGCATCGTTTCGCAGGGGGTGCTGGTGCTGATCTTCGTGATATTCCTGCTGTCGGGACAACTGGTCTCGAAGCGCCCGGTCGGCGGTGTGCTCGGCGAGGCCGAAGCCGGTATCAAGCGATACATCGTCACCAAGGTGCTGGTCTCGGTGATAACCGGTGTGCTGGTCGGGCTCACACTGACTTTGCTGGGTATCAAAATGGCCCTGCTGTTCGGTCTGCTCGCATTCCTGTTGAACTTCATTCCCAGCATCGGATCGGTTATCTCGACCCTGCTGCCCCTTCCGGTAGTGCTGGTCACTCCGGAGATATCACCGGCGGTGGCGGTTATGGCGATTGCGATACCGGGCGCAATTCAGTTCGCCATAGGCAACGTGATCGAGCCGAAGATAATGGGGCGATGGCTTGACCTTCACCCGATCGTGATCCTGATGGGCCTGATCTTCTGGGGCATGTTGTGGGGGATCGTCGGAATGCTCCTGGCCACGCCGATGACGGCGGTAGTGAAGATACTCCTTTCCAAGCGGGAATCCACTGCCCCGCTGGCCAGACTCCTGTCGGGACGACTGGATGTGATAGAAGACGCCTAGCGTTTCTCGGCCAGTGCTTCCATGCGGTCGTAAAACTTGTTGAACTCGCGTGGGCGAACGGTCAGGCGCAGGGTCGTTCCGACTGACAGTGCGTCAATTTCGTTGTTGGCGTCTTCGGGGAAGTTTATCGCGATTTCAGCGGTATCGGTGTCTTCGACTCCTGCGACGACCGTCCGCCCGTTACGGTATTCCAGCGGAAGGGACGATTCCAGGGTCCAACTCGCCGACTTGATGGTGACCGCCAGGTCGTACGTTCGCTCGGCTGCCCGGGCGATCAAGTCATCTCGCTCGCTGCCGAATCGATCGGCGCTTACTATCGCCTCGAGATCCGAAGCGTATGCGGGTCCGTCCGAGGCAGCGGGCTCGTCCGGAGCAGTGGGCTCATCCGGCACAGCGGGCTCGTCCGGAGCGGCGGGCTCGGGGGGTGGGGCCGGTGCGGGCGGGACCGGGAGTGGAGGCTGGATTGGCGCCGACTGGATTGGAGGCGGTGTTTGGGCGGTCGGTTCGGCGGGGGCGGCTGCTATCGGAATCGGAGGGGGTTGTGCTGATTCGCCGGTCGGTATTTCGGGCAGATCGATCGGGTCGTTACCACTGGGGATCAGTTCCAACTCCGCCGATGCCACCCAGTCCGGCCAGTTTGGAATGTCGACCCTCAGCGTCACTTCCCACGTGAGCTTGTTGTCATCGGAGTAGAACGTCCATGCGTCGGTCTGCGGTATGGGGATATCGCCCGAGACTGCCTGGCGGCCGACTGACAGTTGTGCTGCGTCGCTCAGGGCGAAGTGCTCCTGGTAGATCGTCTTGGTATGCGTCGACCTGTTCGTACCGCTCCCCGAGACGACCTCTTCGACGCCCTTGATCGTGGCCGTGATTCCATTGATACCAATTGGCCTGGTCGGTGAAAATTCGACGGATATGGGCAATTGCTCACCGGGCGCCGCGCGATGCCGGGAGAGACATAATACCGCCTCGCCGAGCTGCCTGGAGGCCATGGAGTTGCGAAACACCTTGAAGCCCAGGAACGCGACCAGTATCCAGGCGACAATAATAACCGGGAGGAATCCGAAAAAGAGCGACACAACTGCGATCGCACCCACCACGATCAGCGCGCAGCCGATAGCTTTCGCAGGCTCCCCGGTTTCGGTGACGCTGTAGACCTCCCCGACGGGCGCACATGCCGGTCCGGGCAGGAGAAGGTACTCTTCCCTGGCCTTGGGGTCGAATGACCATGGAACGTCCAGTCTGACGCTGAGGTAGTTGTCGACATTCAGGTAGTGTCCGTGATATGTGAGAGGCCCCGAGGGCGATTCAAAGCGGAACTCGTAGGCGATTGTTTGTCCGGCGAGAAACTGCTTTCCATCGTATTCCAGCGCGTCGATCGATGCGCTGTCCTTATTACCGCGCCCGTGCGTGGACCACCCGATCTCGATCAGTATTCCGTTGCAGGGCATGTCCGCATTCGGCGTGACGTAGACTTTTCCGCTGATGATTTCGCCTGCGTGGAATGCCCGGTCGGCCTTGTCGAACTCGACGACAATATCGCATTTAGACATCGCATACCCCTTGAAGTTCCTGAAAACGCTCGTACATCTCGTGCTCCATTCCGCGGACGTTACTACCGTATCGCCCCAACAGGTCCGCGATGGTCTCGACGCTGACGGCGGGCACGGCGCCGGGCGACCGTCTGGCGTACTCTATCCGTCGCTCGAAGATGTTCTTGACCCTGGTGGCGGTGAGCAGTTCCGCCGGTCGGACGGTCCGGACCTCGTATCCTGCCCGCCGGAGGGCGCGGCGGAAATCTCTGTGTGTTCCAAGGACGAGCGGATTTTCCCCGGCCGGCAGTTCCCCCCGAAGGCTTCTGGGCAGTCTCTGGAGTTCGTCGATGAAGATCGGTACGCCCGCCGGCGCCCGGGGAAGTTCTCGGATCCGTTGCCCTTCGGCGATGTGCATGTAAGGCCCTTTCCCGAAAGATGCTCGAATCGCCAGCAGGTGCGTAGTCTTGCCCCGTCCGCGGTCGCCGAGAAACTGAACGGCGAATCGCGGGGACCTCAATTGCGACACTATCTCGTCGACGTCGACAATGGCGAGGCCCGCCCGCCGGCAGGGATCTACTTCACCGAACGGGTTGTGTCGGAGGTTCAGGTGTTCGTATGGCAGTGACAGTCTCACTGTGCGAGGTCTCCACGGGCCTTTTTTTTCGTGTCCGGAGTGTACGGAGCAGAATGTATTGTAGCTAATTGCCCTCCCGATGCCATATAATGACCGTGCGCGGCGCTCGCGTAAGAAGATCAGCGAAAGGTGGCTGCTATGACAATTCCAACCAAATCGACCGGTAGATTGCGTTCTACAGCGGTGTTGTCTATGGCGTGTGTGCTTTGTTTCATGCTGCTGTCGGCCTACGGTCAACCAATGGCGGTGGCGGAACTGAGGATCGCCATGCCCCAACCTGCCCCGGGCACTTCGGGATCGTCGGCGGCTCCCAAAGGGCGGGCCCATATCAAACGCAGCCGCCAGATCAATTTCCGCAGCTCGAGCTATCACATTATGAACGACGGCGGGGGATATCGCTGGGACGTCCAGTACTACGGATCGGTCTACCGCGGCACTAACTACGCGTATTACGGCGGGGCGATGTACCTGCGGATCAACGGTACGAACTTCCAGTCGCCCAACTACACCGGTTGGGTGAACAAGGCCGGTGACGAGATTGAACTGGGACCCTGGAAGAACAAGGGCCTGAACATCTACCGGCGCATCAAAGTCTACAAGGACCGCCCGATGGCCAGGTGGCTGGAGATATTCGAGAACCCCACCTCCTCGGCGATTACCCTGCAGGCGGCGATATACGGTTCGCACAGCTACGGGATCAAACAGACCACCACCAGCAGCGGGGGCAGTTCGTTCGGGGCCAAGGATTTCGCCTTTATGATCCGCAACGGGCGGGCCAACAGCCCACCGACGCTGCACGTCGTTACCTCCAAACGCGCCAAGATCCGACCGACCGTGACGACCCAGAGCAACCAGATCTACGTGCGGTATTCTATTACTATCCCGGCGCGCAAGACCGTCATCCTCGCCCACTTCGAAAGCCAGAACCGCGACGCGACCGCCCACCAGAAGCTGATGAAGAAGTTCCCGGGACGCAAACTGTTCAAGGACCTGCCCGGATCGGTCCGCGCGATGATAGTCAACATGAGCGCTGGCGGCGGGATCGGTGGTGTGGACCTCGACCGCAGCGATACTTCAGACGCCGTTCTGCTCAAGAGCGGCGACCCGATCTTCGGCGTGGTGAAGAACAAGACCTTCAAGGTCCGCACCCTGCTGGGCGAACTGGACCTTCCTTCCGACCGGATAATCGGGATGGCCGGCGGGCGAAGCAGCAAAGTGCGTTTCGTCCTGCTCGACGGGCAGGTTGTCAGCGGGCAGCTTGCCGCCCCTGTGATCCAGATTGACCTCGACGGCGGGGGGCTGCTGCGGATTCCGGTCGACAAGATCGCCCAGTGGTCTTACCGCATCACTGCCGCAAAACCAAACGACGAGAAGTTCGGCGGGGCGTATGTCGTTCTACGCACAGGCGACCACCTGAGGTTCGACCCCAGGGAGCTGGAGATAAAACTCCTGACGCGACACGGGCTGGTCGCTCTCGAAGCCGAGCAGCTTCTCGAACTGACGATGGACAATCCGGGCAATGCGGTCCATCGGGCGGTGTTCCTCAACGGGTCGCGCCTCGGCGGATTCCTCGAGCCGGAAACGCTGAAGTTGAAACTCAGCCTGGGCAAGACCGTCACGGTCTCGCGCGACATGATCGTGCAGATGCGTTTTTCCGAAGACGAAAAGCCCGACAGCACCCTCACGCGCGTGGTGCTGACCAACGGCGACGAGCTTTTCGGTACGCTGACGGCGGGCAAGTTCAAGCTGACCACCGACTACGGGCAGATCGCCATCGATCCGTCGCGCGTCAAGACGATGAAGTTCCGCCCCGAAGACCTCGGCCGGACAATCGTCGGAATGTGGAAGGGCTCGATTCTCAAAGGGCGACTGGGCCAGTCGCAACTCGGTTTTGCAATATCGCCCGGGACCGTGCTGAATATCCACGCCGGGCAGTTCGTGTCGATCGCGTGCCCGCTGCCCCTACCCCCCAAAGCCGCTCGCGTCGAGATCGAAAAACTCATAGCCCAACTCGGCGCCGAGAGCTACGAAGACCGCCAGAAAGCCTCGAAGAGGCTGCTGGACTTGGGCAAGAGCATCATGCCCATGCTGACAAAGCACCTGACCAGCAGCGACCCTGAGGTCCGACAGCGGATCGAGGACGTACTCGAGCAACTCGGCGGAAAACCCGTCTCGGCCCCGGCGAGGCCGAGTATCAGGGCTCATGGACTTGAACTCGAACGGGCGCTGATAGTGGACTGAAAACCGCCGCCGACCTGTCTTGCGAAGCAGTGATGGATATTCATCCATCGCCGTCCGCTGTTGTCTATCTACTGCTCACCTGTTCAACCCTTCAACTATCTCGCGCAGCGCGGCCTGGAGAAGCCTGCATCATGTATTGACGCCGGCTGGGGATCGGGTAGAATCTTGCTGGAGAGTATCGGTAGATAGTTCGAAAGGAACCGCCATGACTGCTGCGAAGATAAGAAACTCACTCTTGTTGCTCCTGCTGGTTTCCATTGTGCTGCCCGTGGCTACCGGGTGCAGCACCAATCCGGTAACCGGCAGGCGGGAGTTGATAGCGATTCCTCGAGCGTACGAGATTTCGATGGGCCTGCAGGCCGCACCGCAGGTTGAAAAACAATTTGGCGGTCCGGTGGCTGACGCCACTTTGCAGGCGTACGTCCAGATGGTTGGGAAAAAGGTCGCCGCCGTCGCAGACCGCAAGATGCCCTACGATTTCACGCTGGTTAACTCCGAAATACCGAATGCCTTCGCACTTCCAGGCGGGAAGATATTCGTTACCGCAGGGCTGATGACCAGGATGACCAACGAGCAGCAGCTTGCGGCTGTGCTCGGGCACGAGATCGTACACGTAGCTGCCCTGCACGGGGTGAAGGGTATGCAGCGCGGGATTGGGGCGTCGGTGGTTGTCGAACTCGCAGCGGCTGCCGCCGGGGAGGACAAGGCAGAGGCCGCCAAAGCCGCCTCGCAGATCGCCGCGTCCATGATCACGATGAAATACGGTCGGGATGACGAATACGAATCCGACAAGTACGGAATGAAGTACATGACCAAGGCGGGCTATAACCCGTGGGGGATGCCCGAACTGCTGACGATATTGCTGAACTTGTCGAAGAAGGAGCCCGGGGCGTTAGAGGAGATGTTCCAGACGCACCCGCTGAGCAGCAAGCGAATTGCGGCAGTCAAGGCGAATATCGCCGACGACGCGATGTATCGGGGATACTCGCCGGCCACGCCGGATCCCAAAACCGCACAATTCCTCGGGATGCACAAGCGCCTGATGAAATCAGCAACCTTCAAATCCGGTCCGCAGCCGGGACAATAAGTATGGTTCGGGGTCGTTTTTTCCTCGCTTTGCTTCTTTGTCGGTCTACAATTGCGTGTGGACGGCCTGTGGTGGTCATTACACTTGTAAGCATGTGGTGAAGCCCATTTCGCGATCGTTCGTTGTTGAAAGGATGCGGCGTTGAATCGGAAAAGGTCAATTCAGATCGCGGTGGTGGCGGTAATCGTTATTGTGGTCGTCGTCGTGCTGTTGTGTATCCGCGGATGCGGCGGCGGGGGGCCCAAAGGACACCCGATAGTCATCGAGGTCTCGATCCGGGCCGGGGACGATCTGATGATGTTCATCAACGTCGAGCCGGACAATACGCTGGCCGGCGGGATTGTCACGGATCCGGATGCCGACGGACAACTGTTGATGAGCCCTGAGTTGATCGCCGCGATCAAGAAGGGCGCGGGCGACCACAGCGTCGAGTTACCCGAGGGCGTGACCGAACCGGACGGTATCGGGGCCGTTGTTATCGAACGGATCAACTATACCGGGCAGGGGCGCGGCGGGGGGGGCACGCGGATTCGCCTGGCCGCCGGCCTGCCGGACCCGCCGCAGCGGAAGACGCCCGACAAGGTCGTTATCGGTGCCGATGACCCCGCCTCCTCGCTGTACGACGTTGTGCCCTGGCCGGAGGGAATCTCATGGGCACTGATCGGCGATGACAAACTCAAGGTGACCAGCGGTAAGACAGTTCTGGAACTGGCCGTCGGCGAGAGCGGCGAGCTTGACCCGGTGACCGCGGAGATTCCGGTGAGCATCGAAGAAGTGGATTCTACCGCCGACATTCCCGACGGCGACGACGTCAAAGTGCCCACGGTCAAGCGGGACCTGGGCAAGGTCAAGTTCACTACGTCGATTTCGGTCCGTTACCTCGGGCGACTCAAGATCACGGAGGACAAGCAATGACAATGAAAGCCTCCCGATTTACTCTGGTCTTGCTAACCGCGGTGCTGTTGGCTGCATCGCTATGCACTACCGCCCGCGGCGCCACGGCCTCACGGTCTTCCGCTCATTTTCGCATGACCTACGACCCCGCCAAGGCCAGCAGGACATACGTCAACTTCATCCTCAGTGAGTCCGAGCGGGCCTGGACGGCGATCTTCAGCACGCTGGGTTACAAAAAGCCCGCGTGGATAACCACCAGGATCGCCGCCGGCGGGAAGATAGCGATGTCGCTGAGGGAGATGACGTATCTGGGCTATGCCTACTATTGGTGGAACGCCGAAAAGGTGATGACCGACGGGAATATCTCCTTCCAGTTCGAAAGGAAGTTCAAGGACAGGAGCGGGAAGACCAATTGGCACCTGCTGCGGGGCATCTGTGCGCACGAGCTGTTTCACCTGGTCCAGGGCGCCTATGACGTCGTAGAATCGCCGTGGCTGAAGGAAGCTACCGCCGTCTGGATGGAGGCCCACGCATTCCCTACTGAGTCCAAGGCGAATCCCACCAGTTACGGATACCGGCGTTTCCTGGGGGACTGGAACGGGCATCGCCGGCGGACGCCCCTGATGGCGGTCGGCGACAATCGCGAGTACGCCGCTTCGATTTTCTTCCACTATCTCACCGAGCACGATTCGCGAGGCAAGGGGTTGATCAAGACGCTGTGGACCAAGGCCGCCGCCGTCAAAGGCAACACGACCGCCAAGTCGATCGCCGAGACACTCGGCGACAGCAGCGCGTGGGGTGCCAAGACGCTTAAACGCATCAGGGGCCTGTCGCTTACCGACCTGATTCGCAGTTCCAAACGCCACAAGAATCTCTCTCTGGCCTCGCTGGTTAAGGGGCCTTACTTCACGCCGGTGATGATTTCTCCGCGCGGACTGACCGTAAATGGCGACAGGGACGGGAAACTGCGTTGGGCCAGCCAAGGCGTTGCGAGCCTCTCGTTCGACTGCATAAACATCGTTCCCGACCCATTGAAAATCGGTAGCCCGGTCGATATTGTGCTCGCCGCCCGTGGCGTGAAGACCGACGGCGCCTGGGAGTTTCACGTAGTCAAGGCCCCGAAGAGAGGAACGTGGAAAGTCAAGCGGTTCAAGCCGCCGTCGCAGAACAAGTGGACCAGCATAAGGGTGCCCGTGGACTTCCGCAAAGAGAAGCTGTACTTCGTGGCGACGAGGGTATCTCCAACGTCCAGCGACAGGTACCGGTTGACGGGTATGGTTCTTACCCCCCCAGTGGTCGAATCGTTCGAGGTCCACTCCGTCCCCGCTCCGGGCAACGCCCAACTGGGGCTCACCAAAGCGCCGCCCGGCGGGCGGGAACTGGCCTGGGCGGTCAGGCGGACGCGATGGAGGTCTCCGGTGTCCGGTACGGGGTGGCGAAGCGAAATCGCCCCTAAGACGGGTATCGCTTACGATCCCAAAGGAACCGCCGAGATTCGCATCGTATTGAACCGCCCGGCTCGCGGAGGGTTGAAGCTCAAACTCGGTTCGGAGTTATCCCCTGCGGTGACCGCCGTGGGTACGAGCGGGCGGAAGTTCCGCGCCAGGGTGAAACTCAAGGACCTCGAGAGCTTCCTGCACGACGGGCAGATACCCGTGGAAATCCAGGGCAGGGATATGTTCGGTATGGGCCTTGACGGGCGTCCCTGGACGGCGCCGCAGCTTGACTTCAAGGGCGTCGAAACGCCGAAATTCTCGGACATCAAGAAGTGGGAAGGCGCAGAGGCTTCTTCCACCAAACCCGGTGGATTGGACAATCTTGGCGGTAAGATGATACCTCTGTATCGCCCGAAGAAACCCGGTCCGGAGATAGTGCTCGTCAAGCTTTCCCGCAGCGACCCCGCCGAAGTGTTCTACCATTCGGAGAAGGGCAACTTCCGCCCGATCACCGGGGGGAAGGTCGATCTGGAGATAGCGTTTGCCAAGCCCATGGACGGCGAATCCGCCGAGATCAAGTTTCGCGGAGTGGCGGTGACGGGCAAGTTCAACACCTCCAAGACCTGGTCCGGTACGATCGACATACCGAAAGACGGGTATCCCTTCAAGTCCGCCAAGGGCATACACGCGATTTCGATACAGGCCAAGACCACGTACGGGAAAGCCATCGATATCGACCCGGACACAGAAGGCGATCAGCCCGATACCACCCACAGGGTAGTCGTCGACGGGATCCCGACCTATATCGAATCAGTCGAGGTCTACGGGATGGGCGATAAGTTTTACGAGGCTTCCTGGACGGGCGGCCCGGACCTGAAGAACGCGAAGAATCTCAGCGTAGCGAAGATCGGAGACCAGAGGCGCTCACTCAATATCCGCATTTCGAAGGACCTGCCCGCCGAGGGGAAAGGGACTCTCCAGGTTTCGGTGAGATCTTCTCAGCCCCTGACCAGTCCACCTTCGATATTGCTGGGCTCGGTACCGGTTGTAAAAGTAACCGGGGATGACGCCAAGAAGTTCTGGCAGGGCGAGGTGCCTCTCGATGCCGTCAGGGCCGCGATCAAACCCGGTCAGAACGTGCCCATCACAATCAGCGCTACGGATATCTACGGTAATCAGCTCGATGCCGATCCCCGTACGACCCCCGCGCTGGCAACCGAGCGTCCGTGGTGGCGGGGCTACGAGTCCAAACGCGGCGGGACGAGTCAGGGATACGGCGGGACCGACATGTGGCATGAGATAGGCCCTCCGCCGGGTGTGTCGTTTGTGATCATTCTGGACGCCTCGGGTTCCATGAATGACAACAACCGCATGGTCAACGCCAAAGCGGGCATCAAGAAGCTTCTCGATGCTGTACCGGCGGGAGTTGAGCTGGCGATCGTGATTTTCCAGGGCAGTTCCAACAGGACGGTGGGCTTTACCACGGACGTCGAGATAATCCGCGCCGCGGTCGACGGCGCTTCGGCCAACGGCGGTACGCCGCTGGCCGCGGCCGTTGCGAGGGCACGGATGCTCTTGGAATCGTCGAGCCATCCGAAGTCGCGCGAATGGCGATACCGGATATTCTCCGACGGTCAGGAGACCGCCGGCGGAAACGTGGTGCTGGAGACCCGCCTGCTCGACCAGGCCATCGCCCGTCACAAGGGTAAGCCCGTCAAGAAGCTCAAGGATAAGGTCCCGCCGCCCAAGCCCGTAGCGGTCGAGAAGATACCGGTCAATCCGCAGCGGTGGTCCGCACATACGGTGGAGATCGATTCCAGGAGTGGTTTCGACTGGATATGGCTGGTCGATATGACGTTCACGGAGAAGGAGCTGCCTGACGGTCGGTGTTACGTGCGATTCGAGTCCAAGGCGTTCGGCGTGGCTTACGGGTCGATCACCGACGCCGACGGCAGCAACAAGAAGATCAAGTGGCAGGTTAATTCCCGCCCGAGTTCCAGCCGTTCGAAGATCATGCGAGCCACCAGCGACGACGGAAAGGCCGCCATCGACCGCGCACGCAATCACGCACGCGCGATGAAGGCCAAGAGCAAATCCATGCCGCAATGCCGCCAGGAGATCCAGCAGAATGTCGAACGTGAAGTCAATTAGGCTCTATACCGCAGTGTGCATTGCGGCGGTGCTGGCGTTTTCCGCCGCCGCCGGGGCGCAGAGCGATGAGATGATTCCGCTGACCATCGATACCGACGGGCACGTAGAGGATATCCCGTTCGATCTCGACAAGCCCGCGGCAGTGAGTATTCAGGCGTTTTTCCCTCCGGCAGAACTCGGTACGATCAAGTTCGTCGTAACCGACGCCGCCGGGGAGGCGGTGGACATTGCCCCGCCGAAGATACTGGCGCCCGGGTCCTACAGCGTTGCGGTTTCGGCTTCGGGCGCCTCTCCGGATAGCTTCAGTGTTAAGATACGCACCTTTGAGCCTGTCGATCCGTATGAACCCAACGACACGCGCGAAACGGCGAGCCGTATCGAGTTGCCGCTTCGGACGGTTATCAGGGTCGATTCGGGCAAGGACAATCTCGACTGGTTCAAGTTTTCCGTCGACCAGGCGTACGTACTGTCGGTGCATCTCCGCTCCCGGGGCGGCGCTATTAAGTTCAAAGTCCTCGACGCCGAGGGAAAGAGCGTCTACGAGACCACTTCGAGTTGGGATTCGGCCGGAGCGAGGTACGCGCCGCTGACCGCCGGGGAGTATTACCTGGCGATAGGGCCCGGCGGTAGTTCGACGCCCGTGGAGATGGAGTTGTCGCTTTACGATCCCGCTGGTGTCGGCGACAAGGGCGGGTTCATTGCGGTCGGTATGAAAGAGGGCTCGCCTGCACTCAAGCAGTTGATGCTTATCGCCAATACTACCGGTAAGGGGCTGGTCGAGACGGTGTCACCGGAGATCATGAAGGCTGAATTGCTGGAGGCCGTAAAGGAAAAGCCCGTCGAAATCGCAACCAAGGGTGGAAGAGGCTGGGTTACCTGGCTCGTAATCCTGTTGATACCAGCGGTAGGGGGTGGGGTGGGTTTCTGGATGCGCAGGCGGTTCAAAGAACGCAACGATACCCCGCCCGCCGAGACTTCAGCAGATTCCGAAGATCCTGCCGAGTAGATAAGCTTTCCGGCGCCGAAGCGTTACGTTTTAGTGGTGGGCGGTACGGGTGAGTGTGCTTCGACGAAGCCTACAAGGTCGCGGAAATTCTGGAGTTCCCACGAATCCAGCACGAGTTTCTCGCCGCCTTCGTATTTGACTCCCAGTATACCCTTGCTCTTCAGGCACGAAGCGTCCAGGGCGGTTATCTTGTCCCATGGCCGCTTGTCTTTGCCCTTGTACCCCATGCCCTCGGCGTCGGCCGTTAGCACGCGCTTCAGCAACAGGAACCCTCGCAACGCCTGAAACACGCCGAAGGGGAGCGCGACCCAAGGCGTCCAGTGATTGAACGCATACCCGGCTGCTTTGTTGATATGAGCGAAATCCCATGCTTCAGGTGGTGGATAGTTGCCCGCGTCCAGCCAGCACCATATTCCAATTCCAAGCAGCATCGCCGCCATTATGAATTTTCTGACGGATGGGTCTTTTTCCGCGGGGCAGGTTACGCTTGTTGGTGCGGTGTTCTCCGTCGTGTCGGTCTCGGTCATGGTCAAACCTTCCGTGTTGGCGTCCTGGACGCATTGTGAACCCATGTAAATTGTACGATACTATTCCGGTGATGTCTTGCCAACTCTGCATATCCGTTTTCGGCTATTACCGGTCTGTAACATCAGAAGTTTGGTCAAAAGCTTCGATATATACGCCGGAACATCCTTGCTCGCGGGGTCGTTGGGCGATAGTCTGATCGTTCCCGGCAGGATGCAGGGGCTGCAAATGCGAAGCTTACTTGCTCTATATAAATGGCTGATAGACAGACCGTCCTATATGTTCCTGACGGCGGGCGATGACCGTCTGTCCGCTCAGAAGCCCGGGCGGTTCACGTATGCCTGGTTGGGTCTGATGGGGCTTTCGGTGCTGACGGGCATCATGCTTACAGGTATTTGGATCGTCATCTGGAAGGTATTTCAGGACTACGACCGCCTGTCGCGTCCGGCGGGGGCGACGGCGATAGTGCTGCTGGTCTGGCCGCTGCGTATGGCGCTGGTGTCGATCGGACCTGCTCTGCGTTTTCGCCGGCGGGCCAACCAGATGGCGGTGACTGCCGCCGCGGCGGCTCTAGTGGGTGTTGGCTTCATGAGCCTGGTCGACCGCTTCCCCTACGAATACGCCTTACCGGACCCGATAGCGTGGATTCGCCCGGAATTATCGATCTTTCGCGTGCTGCTGCTGATGGGCGTCTGGGGCGCCTGGTCGATGCTGATAGCCGTTCAGTTCCGCCGCCCCGACGCGATAACCGATCCCGTAACGCGCCGTTTCGCCCATGGTTGCGGACCTCTGGCGGCCGCCGCGTGCATGGTGCTGCCCCTGGCCGGTACGATATTATTCTTCCACTACATGGGCATGACGGGACAATTAATTATTACCGGCGCGACGATGGTGACGGCCATTGCCTCCGGTCCGATTCTCTGTCGAATTGGCGGCGGGCTGACGCGAGGGGCCCTGCTTGCCGGCAACATGATCACGCAGATCATCTTCCTGATGCTTTGTACGGTCTGGCTTTGACTTTTCCGGGGCTTGCCATAGGCCCCGCCAAGAGCTTATACTTATCACACCGACCGCAATTACCAATAGGCAGCAGGAGTCTGCGGAAATGACAGAATATCAAGGCAAAATAGTAGCCCCACCCGGTGCCAAGTTCGCCGTACTCGTCGGTAGATTCAACGAGTTCGTGACGAGCAAGCTTCTGGGCGGCGCCATAGATGAACTTACCCGTCACGACGTGGACAGCGGGGATATCGACGTGATATGGGCGCCGGGCAGCTTCGAGATCCCCGTTCTCGCCAAGCGTCTTGCCGGGAGCGGTAAGTACGCGGCGGTCATCTGCCTCGGTGCCGTGATCCGGGGCGGGACAGACCACTACCAGTTCATCGCCGCGGAGGTCACAAAGGGCGTGGCGATGGCGGCTATGGAAACCTCCGTGCCCTGCATCTTCGGCGTGCTCACCTGCGATACGATCGAACAGGCGATCGAGCGTGCCGGAACAAAGGCCGGAAACAAAGGCTCCGATGCCGCAAGGGCAGCGATAGAGATGGCCAATCTGATCGGTCAACTCCCCTCGAAAGGCGAGTAATCTCGTGGACCAACGCCATCGGGTCAGACAGTTGGCGTTGCAGGGCTTGTGTTGCCTCGACGTTCAGGGCCACGATGTCCTGGACCTTGTCATGGACTTCATCGCCGACTGCAATGCCCCGGCGGAAACTGTCGCCTCCGCCAGAGAACTGCTCACCGCGGCGCTCGAGGATACCGGCCGCTGCAACGAGTTTCTCAAACGCCATTGCCGACACTGGGGTCTTCAGCGACTCGCCCTGGTCGACAGGGGTATACTTCGCCTCGGGGTCCACGAACTGCTGATCGCCCAGACGCCGCCCAAGGTCGTTATCGCGGAATCCCTGAAACTCGCACGCGAATTCTCAACGGCGGAAAGCCCGAGATTCATAAACGGAGTACTGGATTCAGTGGTTAAAGAACGGGCAACCGGCAACGATAAAGACGACGACAACGGTTCCGAAAACGGTAAAGATGACGGGGTGGGAGCCTGACGTTTGTAAGGATTTGATGATGGCTTTTTTCAAGAAGACTATAGAGAAACTCGCCGCCGGGCTCAGCCGCACCAGGCAGAAGTTTATCGGTTCGCTCAAATCGCTGCTTTCCGGGCGAAAACTCGACGAGAGGCTCCTGGACGATTTGGAGGAAACGCTTATCCAGGCTGACATGGGCGTTGCGTCGGCTATGAAGATCAGGGGTGACCTCCAGCAGGCATTCACCGACAAGCGAATCGAGGTCGGCGACCAGGCCATCGATTTCCTCAAAGATGAAATCAAGAAGTACTGGCCCGAATCGGACCGCACCGTGCATTTCGCCTCCTCCGGTCCAACGGTGATACTCGTGGCGGGAATAAACGGGTGCGGTAAGACCACGTCGGTGGCGAAACTCGCCTGGCGGTTCAAGGGCGAAGGCAAGAAGATATGCCTGGCGGCGGCGGACACGTTCCGTGCGGCGGCCGTGCAGCAACTCACGATATGGGCCGAGCGCATCGGCGTGGACATAATCTCCGGGTCCGGTAGCGATCCGGGCGCGGTGGTATTCGACGCCTGCGACGCCGCTGTAGCCCGCGGCGCCGACATCCTGCTGGTCGACACCGCCGGACGCCTGCACACCCAGGATAATCTCATGCGCGAACTTACGAAGATTCGCGACGTGGTCTCCCGCAAGATTCCCGGCGCGCCGCACGAGGTGCTGCTGGTACTCGACGCCACCACCGGGCAGAACGCGATCAACCAGGCCAGGGCGTTCTCCGAGGCGATCGATGTTACGGGTATTTTCCTGGCGAAACTCGACGGGACCGCGAAGGGCGGGATCGTAGTGGCCATCCGCAACGAAGTGGACCTACCGGTAAAGTTCATCGGTATCGGCGAGACCTACGAAGATGTCGAACCGTTCGATCCCGAGCAGTTCGTCGAGGCACTGTTCACGTGATCTCGCCATGGGAACGGATTTTGACATAGTTGTAATTGGCGGCGGACACGGCGGGGTCGAGGCGTGTCGTTCGGCCGCTCGGCTGGGGCATACCGCGGCGCTGATAACCCTCGATCCCGACAAGATCGCGGAAATGTCCTGCAACCCCGCCATCGGCGGAGTGGGCAAGGGGCAGATGGTACGCGAGATCGACGCGCTGGGCGGTTTGATGGGTCAGGCCGCCGACGCGACCGGAATGCAGTTTCGCATGCTTAACCGTTCGAAGGGACCCGCCGTCTGGGGACCACGATGCCAGTCCGACCGACACGAGTATGCAAAGTGGGTTCGCGAGCAACTCATCCGTCAGGACAATCTGACGATCATCGCCGGCGAGGCGGTCGGTATTCTCGTCGAAAACGGTCGGGCCGTCGGCGTGCGGATATCTCAGCAGGGCGATGAGTCAGACATCCTCGCGCGAGCGGTGATAGTCGCCAGCGGGACATTCCTCAACGGGCGCCTGCATTGCGGAGAGAAGATATGGCCTGGCGGACGCTACGGTGAACCGTCGGCCGATGCATTGAGCCAGTCGCTCCGGACAGCGGGAATCCAACTCGACCGCCTCAAGACCGGGACCGTGCCCCGAGTGGCCGCCGAAACGATCGATTACGACCTGTGCGAACGGCAGGACGGCGACCAGACGCCCACACCGTTTTCCTTCCTCAACGATTTCGTAGACGTCGAGCAGATTCCCTGCTGGCTGACCGGGACCAACGAGAAGATCCACGACGCCATCCGCGCCAACTTCCACCGCGCTCCGCTATACAGCGGGCAGATCGAGTCGACCGGACCGAGGTACTGCCCGTCGATCGAGACGAAGGTCGAGCGATTCGCCGACAAGACCAGCCACCTGGTCTTCCTCGAACCTGAAGGGCGAAACACCAACTGGGTCTACTGCAATGGTATATCCACGTCGCTTCCGACCGATGTGCAGGATTTCATGATCCATAATATTCGCGGACTGGCCCGCGCGGAAATACTCCGCTACGGATACGCCATCGAATACGACTACGCGCCGCCGATCCAACTTCAGGCCACGCTCGAAACCAAGAAGATCGGATCGCTCTTCCTGGCCGGACAGATCAACGGGACGACCGGCTACGAAGAAGCCGCCGCACAGGGTCTCATCGCCGGTATCAACGCTTCGGCGCTGATCGGCGGGCGGGAGCCCCTGGTACTCATGCGCGATCAGGCCTACATAGGCGTTATGATCGACGATCTGGTCACCAAGGGCGTTACAGAGCCTTACCGGATGTTCACCAGCCGGGCCGAACATCGCCTGATGCTCCGCGCAGACAACGCCGACAGACGCCTGACGCCGATCGGGCGGGACCTCGGTTTGGTCTCAGACGATCGCTGGGACCGCTACGACGTCCGCCGGCAGGCATCCGTGCGGGCCGAAGAACTGATGAAACAAACCCGCCAGGGGCCCAGGAGCGTATGGCAGTTGCTGGCGCAGCCCCAACGCCGGGGCGAAGACGTTATCGCCGATTGTCCCGAACCCGGTGGTGGCGAACTGCGCACGCTCTATCGTCTTCACGCGGGGGCGATAGAATCGCTAATCATCGATGCACGATATGAAGGTTACCTTATAAAGGAGCGCACCGCCGCCGGTCAGGCCCGCGATCTCGATAACAGGCTGATTCCCCCGGATATCGACTACGGGGGGATCTCGCATCTGCGTGCCGAGGCCCGCGAGCGGCTCGCGTCCGTCCGCCCTCGTTCGTTGGGGCAAGCCTTGCGGATCAGTGGTGTTACGCCCGCTGACATTACCGTCCTGGCTGTCGGGCTTGCCAAAGCAGGCACAAAACAAGAGGGTGATGACTCCATGTCCGGGCGTTAAACTGGGTAAACTGCGAAGGGCAGGGTGAATATTCGACCGGGCGAAATGGAGGAAAAATCTGCCGTTTGTCCGTATCAAAATTCGGACGTTTGTAACGCCTTTTTCATGCTCAGATTGCGTCAAACTCTGAATAGTGCGATTGCCTAAAGGGGATTCAAGGATTCTGCCGAAACTACTTATGCAAGGACGCAGAACGGTCGGCATGGAAAGTAAGTAGCTTGCCGGCTGCAAGACGATATCGGGGCTTTCGGACATAAGCTGACACCGCCGAGTGGTACAAGGACGTACCGTCTGCAGCGAAGTCCGGGGCCCGTGGGGTCCGCGACGGTGAAACGCGGACCAAGTTGATGAGGAATTGAAGATGTATGTAAATGGGGTCAACCCACCGACACCACCGCAGTCTGTCGAGCCCGTTACTACCGTTGTTCGCGATGGCGGATCAGCGGTCTCGCCGCCGACAGGGGACGTAGTCGAAATCTCTACAATAGCGAAACTCGCCGCACAGGTTCATACTGTCCCTGAAGTGCGAGTGGATCTGGTAGCCAGGGTCAGGGCTGAGATCGAAGCCGGGACGTACGAAACCCAGGAACGTATTGATTTGACCGTCGAAAAACTGATGGGTGAATTCTTCGGTTAGTGTTTCACGATGTGTGGCTGCAACTTGAGCAGGCGCGGGTGATCGGCCCGCGCCTGCCTTATTTCCTGTCAGTGCTTGGTTTTCGAGCCTATTCGCCATCCAGAGGGATCTGTCAGCATATCTAAGATCTGTCCTGGTAAAGTGTTGAAGGCGGTCTCTCGTCCCAATCACCTCCAGACTCATCGAGTATACCTGTACTCATGTATATTTACCCCAGTTTCCGTATTTTAACCTTGCGGCCTGTAGTCTTGAATGTTAAAATGAATAAGATTGGGAACCTGTGACGTTTGAGATGTGACAATAGATACGTTCCCGACGCCGTTTGATCGCCTGAACGATCCAACTGACATCGGGGCGGGTGTAATGTCGGGACCGGTGGATCCGGGCCAGCTACAGGAGACAGTATCGTGCGAAACAAGGCCGTCTACACTACCGGGGAAGCCGCAGCGGCATGCAAGCTGTCCCAGCAGACTATCATACGCTGTTTCGACAGCGGGCAGTTGCAGGGTTTTCGTGTACCGGGCAGCAAGTTCAGACGAATACCGCAAGATGCGCTGATCAAGTTCATGAAGTCCAACAAGATCCCCCTGGACGGTCTGGACAATGACTCCATACGCGTTCTGGTGGTGGACGACGATCCGGAAATCATCGAACTGTTCGTCGATGTTCTGGAGGCCGACGGGCGATTCGAAGTCACCAGCGCCCAGACCGGTTACGATGCGGGCGTACTTACTCAACAGTTCCGTCCGGACATTGTCGTGCTGGACTACATGCTTCCGGATATAAACGGTAATGTCGTTTGCAAGACGATCCGCGAGAATCCCGATCTCTCCGACATCAAGATACTGGTGATCTCCGGATTGGTGAACCCTGCCGAAGTCGAACGTCTCATGGAGGCCGGCGCAAACGATTTCATCAGGAAACCCTTCAATATCGAGACTGTCGTGAAGCGGATTCTGGAACTGGTCAAGACTTAACAAACAGCATTCCGCGGCGGGCGGGATGTCGCATAGTGGTTCGAATGAAATGGATACATTTCCACAGGTTGGCTCCTTGCAGGGCAAGCTGAGCGTTGAGCAGTTGGACCAGCTCATAGGCGGTCTGACGGGCTTGGGGGCGTACGGGCGCATTGCCCGGTCAGTTCTCGAATTGTTGACCCATACCCCCGGCACCGCCGATAACGGTGCGGAGTTGTCGGGAGAGTTGAGCGGTCTGGTAGCCCTCGACCCGGCGATGACGGCTGGCGTGTTATCACTGGCCAACCGCGAAGGCGGAAGGGCGGTCGCCACCGTCGACGGTGCGGTCGAGAAGATGGGCTTCGAGTCCGTTCGGGCGGCGTTGCTGGCGGGGCAGGGGTTCCTCGTTCCCGCATTCGACCAGAGTTCCGATACCGGATTCGATAACGAAGCATTCTGCCGCCACTGTCTGGCCGTGGCGATTGCGGCGGGTAAACTGGCGGACTTCGGCGCCGTTCCACTCGATCCGGTAGAGGCATTTGTGTGCGGATTGCTGCACGATGTGGGCAAGCTTGTCCTGGCGCGGGTGGCGCCCAAGAGCTATCGGCGGGCCTTGGCGGGCTCTACCAGGTACCAGGGGAATATCAGCGAATACGAACGCGACATCATCGGCGTGGACCACTCCGTCGCGGGGTTGCATCTTGCAAGGGAATGGCGTTTGGGCAGCGCCGTAGAGGCCGTTGCCTGGTTGTCGCACCAGCCCGGCGAGGCGATTCCCGAGTCGATCGCCGACCGGGCCATGGTCGAGATCGTCGGTCTGGCCGATACTATTGCACGCGAGAGTGATATCGGGCTTTCGGGGAATTTCAAGTTTATCCGCAGCAGCGGGCAGTTGGCGGCTCAGATGGGTCTGGCTGGCGACATACCGGCGAGAATCGCCGAGCGTTTGGCAGATGAAGTCGAGGAGCGTATGGGCTCTCTGCCCGCCGAATCGCCGGGGCAAAGCGCCGAGGCGTATCACAGGGCTGTCTCCCGGGCTAATGCCGAACTGGGCAAACTCAACGGTCAGTTGCGCCGCGGCAAGGCGGAACTGCAAGCCGATGCCGAGGCGCTGGGGAGGTTGCGGCGGTTTGCCTCGTCGATCTCGCCCGACGCCCTCCTGCCCGAAACGCTGCGCGCATTGACTGGCGCAGTTGCCGACGTGGTATCTATCGAACCGAGCGCCGCCGAGCCGATCATCGCATACTGCTGCGGGCAGGGCACCGAAGGCGTTACCCTGGTCGTCGCCGACGGAAGTGATCCGCCCGGTGTCCAAACCGCGCGGGCCAACCCGCAATTCGACGCTACCGCGAACAACTCGGGCGATAATTCCGCCGGGGGGGCTATGGTGGCGGTGCTTGGAGATGTCGGTGTACTGAGGCAGTGGATCGACCCGGGGATATATGCGCATCATCGCCTCGTCTGTCGCGACAGATGGATTGGCGGCGTGTTGTCTCCGGGCGACGCACCCGGTCAGGAGCGCATGGGCGAAAGTCTGGAAACGCTCGGCGATGTCCTGGCGCTGACGCTTGCAATGGCCCGCGGGCAGAGCCGGGCCATGCGACTCAGCGAACAGCTTGCGGGCACCGGTGAAGTACTCGCCGCCACCCAGGAAACACTGTCCGAAGCCCGTACGCTTGCGGCAATGGGTGAGATGGCCGCAGGGGCCGGACACGAACTCAACAACCCGCTGGCCGTTATCTCCGGACGCGCCCAACTCA
>CAZSLS010000040.1:0-38624 GCA_964607575.1 uncultured Planctomycetaceae bacterium
CCGGCTCAAATAGCCCTGACTGTCAGGATCGAACCAGTTATGGGATGACTGTGTACTCAACTGAGTATAGGATAGAGCATAAGGATGGCGGTACAAAATGGGTATATGACAATGTCAGGATTTCCTATAAGGAGAATGGAGAAGTAGATCATTTTGAAGGAGTAATTATAGATATCACGGACCGCAAGCAGGCCGAGCAGGCATTGAGGGAAAGCGAAGAACGCTACAGGCAAGTGGTATCTACGACAACGGATGCTGTCATGGTCTTCGACGTCGAAACGAGAGAGTTCGTCGAGATAAATGAGTCATGCACAACGCTCTACGGCTACAGCCGGGATGAATTTCTCGAGATGAAGCAAGATGATATCACGGCCGAGTTGGCGGAGTCAGACGCTACGATCCGGAAAACCGCTGCAGGACAACTGCACCGCATTCCGCTGCGTTACCACAAGAAGAAGGACGGGACGGTCTTTCCTGTTGAGATATCCGCCAGCACATTCATCCTCGGCGGTCGCCGGGTTGTCTGCGGACTGATTCGAGACATCACCGAGCGCAAGCAGGCGGCCGAAGCAATCAAGAAATCGGAGCATGACAAGGCCCTCATACTCAACAACACCTCCGAAATAATTGCATATCACGACCTGGACCATGTTATTCACTGGGCGAACGAGGCCTATCGGGATGCCACTGGATTGTCTTTGGATGAAATGAAGGGCAAGGTATGTTACCGGGCCTGGGGCCTCGAAAGAGCCTGTGACAATTGCCCTGTGTTTGCAGCGATCGAACTGGGAGAAGCCTGCGAAGCTGAACTGACACCGCAGAACCAGCAGCACTGGCCTGCCGACCAGGGGGCGTGGCTGATAAGAGCCGATCCCGTCAAAGACGAAGACGGCAATATCATAGGCGCAATCGAGGTCGCCACCGATATCACAGATCGCAGACGGGCCGAGGCCCAACGCGAGGAGGTGCTCGAGGCCAGCCGGTTGAAATCGGAGTTCCTTGCCACCATGAGCCACGAACTGCGCACGCCGCTGAACAGCATTCTGGCCTTGTCGGAGTTGATGTTATCCGGCGGCACGGGCAAGGATCCCGAGAGGGACTCGGAGTTTCTGACTGTTATGCATCGTAATGGTCGACAGTTGCTGGATCTGATTAACGACATCCTGAGCCTGTCCAGTATCGAAGCCGGACAGACGCGAATGGTTCACGGAGAGTTTGAGCCTCGCGCGGTAGTGGGGGAGGCATTGGAGATTATTGATCCCCTGGCCGAAGCCAAGGGGCTGAGTATCGAAACTCGGATCGCCGACGTTGCGACGATGTACTCCGACAGAGACCGCCTCAGGCAGATACTGCTCAACCTGCTCGGTAATGCGGTGAAGTTTACCGAAAGCGGACAGATCACGGTGGTCGTGTCCGAATCGGCCGATACGGTTTCCTTTGAGGTGACCGATACGGGAATAGGGATACCGCCCGATATCCTGCCCGACATCTTCGACCAGTTCAGACAGGCCGACGGTTCCAATACGCGAGTTTATGGAGGAACCGGGCTGGGCCTGGCCATCGCCCAGGGGCTCGCCGCCTTGCTCGGTGGACAAATCACTGTGCGCAGTGAAGTCGGAGCCGGAAGCACGTTTACCCTCGTGCTTCCGGCGCGGATCGCCGAAGCACCGGGGGCAGTGGACCAGAAGTCTCTCCCCGGCGAATCGTCCGAGACCAAAGGCTTATCCACCGCAGATCGAGCACCCCGTGTTATCCTGATCGTCGAGGACAATGCGGACAATCTGCTGGCGACCAAAGCGGCTCTGGAACGAATCGGCTACGTCTGCCGGACTGCGACAGATGGTGAGCAGGCGGTGGTGGAGGTCCGTTCTAACCCGCCGGCGCTTATACTTATGGATATCCAGTTGCCCACAATGGATGGGCTGGAGGCGACCAGTCAGATCAAGGCGGATGCTGCCCTGAGAGATATCCCGGTAGTGGCCTTAACGGCGAAAGCGATGGTGGGCGATCGTGAGGCGATCCTGGCCGCAGGCTGCGACGACTACTTGTCCAAACCGATTGACATTGCCAACTTGGAGAACATGCTTGCAAAGTGGCTGGCCTGACACACCAATCCCGCAATAGACGCTTACCGGGACGCCCAAGGGAAAGAACTGAAGACCGGCGGGAACCGTGGAATGGATATGACAGGGAAACCAGAGCAATTGCGGACGCCGCGGCGCCTGGACGCCACGTTCACAGTTCCCGCGCATGTGACATAGCCGCCGGCGACAGGTTTGTCGTGAGGATCGTTAAAGAGGGATGCGTAAAGATTGGTCAAGCAGCACGATAGGGGGATGCGGATGCATCTCATGCGATGCGGGCTTCCGCGGGCGGCTGGGAGATGGGCATGGAAGGTGTGAACCAATTGTGACATCGCCGCCGGGCGACAATTCGCCGATTCGCGATTGACCGCGGCGAACGCTCTGCGTACAGTGACGCGGGTAAGGAGTAATATTATGGCTGACAGCGACTGCCTTTTCTGCAAGATTGTCGCCGGTGAGATTCCGGCTACCAAGGTCCTCGAAGATGAGGTGTGTGTGGCGTTCATGGACATAGGCCCGCTGGCCGAGGGGCATGTCCTGCTGATTCCCAAGGTGCACGCCGAGACACTGGACGAATTACCGTCCGAACAGGCCGGCGAGATGCTCGGGAATCTGCCCGCACTGGTCAAAGCGGTCCGGGCAGCGACCGCATGCCAGGGTGTCAACGTGCTACAGAACAACGGGCGCGCCGCTCACCAGGAAGTGATGCACGTTCACTTTCATGTGATCCCCCGCAACGAGGGCGATGCGTTCGGGTTTAACTGGCCGGCGGGTTCTTACGCGCCGGGTCGAATGGAGGAACTGGCCGAAGCTGTCAGGAGCGAATTGTAGAATCCCGCCGCCGAGCGCCGATACCGGATCAGTGCCCGGAGAACTTTCCGGCGAGATTCGAACCTGCAAGCGCCTGCAGGAATTTGAGGATATCCTGGAGGTCGGACGAGCGGACGGCGCCAAAGGTTTGCGGGGCCTTGGGGAGATCCCGTTCGACCCTGTTGACCCAATCGGGGTATCCGTTCAGGGAAGTCAGTTGGACCTGCCAATCCTGGGTCCATAGTCCCCAACTCTTGTTGTTGAAGACCTTCGCCTGCGAGAGTGTATGGATCGACTCGGTGGGATTCGCCCCCTGGAATTTCTGTCCCCAGACCGGTGCTTCCGAGCGGCTTTTGGCGATACCCAGGTAGGCGAAGTATTCTCTCCGCACGCCGGCGTCCACGTCGTTAGTGTCCGGGTCGTAGTCACCCACGGAGGTGTCGATCAGAATCGGTGCGGGCAGGTCGTCGAGCTCGCTGGAGTACCAGTTGCACGGATTGGATACTTCGCGTTCGCCGCCGACGTCGATACTACCGAACATGCAGAACTCGACCATGTAGACCGGATGGAACTTCGGGGTCATTACCGGGTTTCCGTCCGCGTCGACCTTGTCGCCGTCCTGCACCAGTTCGCGTTTGATTCCTATTTCGGGATACTCGGTGATCTCGTACTGGTCCTTCGATTTCCAGATGTAGTTGCATATCTGCGCGGCGTCTGGCCTGAAGGTGGCGGGATCTTTCCAGCCCCTGTGGTGTGCCGCCAGCGCCAGCGATCCGTTGGTCTTGTACGTGCCCGGGCTCAGGAAGTCTCCCGAATCCTCGGGCACGGACGATGCAATGTCGAAGTAGTAGAGGATCGTCTCGGTCACTCGTACCTCGGGCGTTTCGGCCAGCAGTTTGGCTTCGGCGTAATCGGTCTTCCACAGCGGGAAGTGGACCAACCGGATGTTCTTGGTGCCTGCCGCGGGGAACATATATCCCAACTTGATCTTCGACACTTTGCCCATGTACTCGTAGAAATTGGTGTCGGGCAGTTCGCCGTGGTTGCGGGTGAGGTTGTCGTCGTAGTCGTCGTAGCTGTCCCATCCTCGCGCGTATCGGTGTATTCGCCACATTCCCCACCAGTACGGTCCCCGCGTGTGATACCCGTAGACTTCCCACGCGGTAGGCACCCGGCGTGAGTACCCGCCACCGCTCCCGCTGCGACCGCCTCGCCTGGCGGAGTGCCCTCTGCCTGGAAGTCTTCCGCGCCCGCCGCGGGCCATGATAGCATGGCGCGTCGGCTTGGTCCCCGATACTGTCTTCCATGCGGTGGCGCGTCTGTCTTCGGGTCGCCACGGGTGTCGGGGAAGCAGCCTTGCCCAGGGCCCGAGGCGGTGGTGATATTCATAGTCCGGAATCGCTCCTCCGTTGGAGCCGGTTCGCACCATTCTTCCCGAGGTCACAGTGTGCGAACTGTTGGTCCTGACGGTGATTCGTCCCTCCAGTGTCGGTTGGAAGTCATCGAGCGTTCCGCGGTAGTGGGGTATCTCCGGTATGACCGGGATTATCAACGCCGTCTCGGCGCCGTTGGCCTGACCGAAGCGCCGGGCGTTGAATTGCGCCAGGAGTCCCGAGGAGTCCATCGTCGCCACCGAGTAGTCGTCCAGCGCCTTTGCCGCTTTCCACAGCGTGCCATGCGGGGCCGCCCCGCCGACTCCCGGCGCCCGCCAGTTGGTGACGGTTTCCATGTCGAATGACCCGTCAAGCAGCGTTTTCTTGAACGGGGCGAGGATGTCTCGCTGCGTGGCCATTCGCTTCTGCAACTCGATCATTCCGGGCAGTGTCTTGGCAAGCGCCTGCGTTGACGATTCCGACAGAAAAGCATTCAGGGTGACGACCTGGCGTCCGAGGCCCTGTTCCCACTCGGTGACTTCCGACAGCGCCATTTCGCTGGCAAGGGGAAATGAATCCATCAGGGGCAGTATCCCCAGCATCCTGGAGATCGCGACGTTGTTCATTGCGGTCGTATTAGCCGATCTGGCCATCCATCCGGCGCCGCTGACTGCCGCGGAGTCTGAGGCATTCTGAAGCGCCAGGCGTTTGTTGACCTGGTCGCCCACGTTGTATACGTAAACCATCAGCGCCAGCAGCAGCGTCATGCCGAACAGGGCCATCACCAACACGGCTCCGCTGCGGCGGTTTCGATCAGTTTTCCTGGAGTAAAACATTGCAGGCCTCTCCTGCTTATTGTATCCGGGGCGAAACAATCAGTGCACTATAAATTTTTCGGCCATTTCGGGTGGTAAGGCTCGTAGATATTGGAGAATCTGTTGCAGGTCTCCGGATTTTACGGCCCCGTGGGTCATCGGAGTCTTCGACAGGTCCTCTTCGATTCTATTGGTCCAGTCGTTCCAGTAGTTCACGGGCGTCAACTGCACCTGCCACTCCTGGGTCCATAGTCCCCAACTTGTATTGTTGAAGACTTTCGCCTGCGCCAGTGTGGTCGTAGCCCCTGTGGGGTTGGCGCCGCGGAACCGCTGTGACCATAACGGCGCGTCGTTGGGTCGCTTCGCCACTGCCAGGAACGCGAAGTTCGTCCTGCGAATACCGCGGTTGACGTCGGGATTATCGCTGTCGTAATCCGCGTAATCTTCGGTATTCAGGAGGAACGGTGCGGGCAGGTCATCGAATTCGCTGTCGCTCCAGTTAAACGGATTGGCTATTTGTATGTCGCCGCCGACGTCTATCGCTCCGAACATGGCGTACTCTATAACGTAGACTTTCTTGAAGACCGGACTGGTTGGCATGCCCGTGTCGGGGTCGACCGGTCCGCCCTCGTATTCGATACCGATCTCGGGATCTTCGGTAGTTTCGTACTCGTCGGTCGACTTCCAGATATAGTTGCAGACGAGTTTGGCGTCGGGTCGATGTCCGTCGAACGTCGCCGGGTCATGCCACCCCCTCGCCCGCTGCATCAGCGCCAGCCCGCCGTTTGTGCGGTAGGTTCCTTCCTTCAGGAAGTTCGAGGATGATTCGGGCTCTGAAGAGGCGATGTCGAAGTAGTACAGGATCGTCTCGGTCACGCGCGTTTCGGGTATCTCGGCCAGTTCCAGGGCCTTTTCGTAGTCGACTACCCAGTTGGCGTAGTGGATTGTCTTCAGCGCCTTGGGTCCCTTCCCCGGGAACATGTAACCCAATTTGATCTTTGCGATCCGGTCGGTATACGTACCGAATTTCGTGTCGGGCAGATACTTTGAGGAGTATCTCTTGACGCGTTGCATTGCCCAGTAGAGCGGTCCGTAGGTTGTGTATCCGTCGGTGACTGTCTTGTACGTGGTTACCTGTCTCTGGACCGTGCGGAACTGCCCGCCGGTCGTCGTGGTCTTCCATCCGCCATCGTTGCGCGGGCTTCCGCTTCTTCCACCCCGTCTGGCCGATGATCCGACACCCGGAAGGGGGCTCTTGCCTCCGCGGGCGTAAATGGCCCGGCGCTCGGGGCTCGGGCCAACCCACACTCGCTTTGTCGTGCCCGTACCCGGGATCCTCTGGCGAGATTCGACAACTCTTGCCCCGGTGGCTACTCTTTTTGTGCTGGTGTGGCGCCACGGATACATTCTTGCCCACGGTCCCATGCGGTGGTAGTAGGCGAAATCGGGAATCCCTCCTCCGTCCTTGCCCGATCGCCTCATCTCGCCGTGCGACCCGCTGTCGTTTCCCCAGACCCTGATGTGCCCGTCGATAGTCGGCTGGAAGTCGTCGTACGTACCTCTCTTGTTGGGTATTTCCGGGACGACCGGTATCAGGATGGCGGTTTGGGCCTCGTTTTCTTTTCCAAAGCGTCCGGCATTGAACTGTGCGAGAATTCCCGCCGAGTCCAGAGTGGCCTGGGAGTATTCTTCAAGCGCTCTAGCCGCCCGCCAGATCGTACCGTGTGGCGGCGATCCGTTTGCGCCGGGAACTCGCCAGTAGGTGGCTTCCTCCATACTGAAGGATCCGCCGTTGATCGCCTTTTCGAACGGTCGGATGATGTCGCCCTGTGCCCGCAGGCGATCGCGGAGTTCCCGCATGCCCGGTAGGCTGCTCTTGAGCCCTGGTTCGGTTATCGAGTTAAGGAGGGCCTGCAGGGTGTCGGTCTGGGCGTCCAGCCCGTCGGCGATGGTATCTATTTCATGTATGGTGATCTCGCTGGCCACCGGGAATGCGTCGAGTATTGGCAGGATACCGAGCATGCGCGAAGCGGCCACATTGTTCATTGCGGTGGTGTTCATCGATCGGGCGATCCACCCGGCGCCGCTGACGGCTGCGGAGTCTGCGGCGTTCTGCATGGTCAGGCGATCGTTGACCTGGTCCCCGACGTTGTAGACATAGAGTATGAGGGCTACCAGCAGGGTCATACCGAGCAAGGCCATTACCAACACGGCCCCGCTGCGTCGAGTGCGATTACGCATGTCCATCATTTTATGCAATCGCCACCTTTCGTGCAGGCGACTCGTCCGGGCGATACCCCCCAACCGTAGTTAAGTATACGCATGCAGTTAACGCATTAGCAAGCGGTTCATTGCAAAAGTTTCCTTGACCGTGGTGTAATGGGCGTCTATGATGCTTTTGTTCGCAGGCTTTAGTGCCCCTCAGGCTGGCCTGGGAGAATTTCACGGGCCTGCAAGGGAAACAATACAGCCATGAATTTTGCAGAAGTATTGCAGACTGCCTTTATGTCGCTTTACACCTTCGTCCTGGTGATGGTGTCGATTTACGGTCTGCACCGGTATGTCATCGTCTACCTGTTCCTGCGAAATCGCAACAAGGCGCCCCAGCCCGCGGGTCAATTCGAAGAGCTGCCCCGCGTCACTATCCAGTTACCCATGTATAACGAGCGGGCGGTGGCGAGGAGAATCATCGAAGAGACCGCGCAGATCGATTATCCGCGCGACAGGCTTCAAATCCAGGTACTCGACGACAGTACCGACGATACGTGCCAAATCGCCCAGGAGACTGTCGCCCGCCTGAAGGATCAGGGCGTCGACATACAGTATCTCCACCGCGATGACCGGACCGGATACAAAGCCGGCGCCCTCGACGCCGCCATGCCGCATGCCACCGGTGAGTTCGTCACGATCTTCGATGCTGACTTCGTACCGCGCCCCGATGTCCTGCAACGCTCCATTCACCATTTCTACGATCCGGACGTCTGCGTCGTGCAGACCCGCTGGGAGCATCTCAATCGCGAGGACAGTTGGCTGACCAAGGCCCAGGCGATCTTCCTGGACGGTCATTTCGCCATCGAGCACGTCGCTCGCAACCGAACCGAGCGGTTCATGAGCTTTAATGGAACCGCTGGTACCTGGAGAAAAACAGCCATAGCAGCCGCCGGCGGATGGCATCACGATACGCTTACCGAAGACCTCGACCTGTCCTACAGGGCCCAGTTGAAGGGTTGGAAGTTCATCTTCCTTCCCGATGTCACCGCACCAGCCGAGCTGCCCCCCGAAATGAACGCGTTCAAGGCCCAGCAGTTCCGCTGGACCAAAGGCGGCGCGCAATGCACCCTGAAGCTCCTGCCCAAAATCCTGATGTCGAAGGCGCCTTTGAAGGTGAAGATCGAAAGTTTCTTCCACCTGACGGGCTTCAGCCTGCACATCTACATGCTTGCCCTGGTGGTAATGCTGTTTCCGGCGATTTATCTGCGGACCGTAGTCGTCCATGACAGCTCGATCTGGAGAAGTGTAGTTGACATGGGCGTGTTCGTTCTTGCCACGATGTCGGCGTTCGTGTTCTATCTGGCCAGTCAGTTGCAGTTGTCTCGCGACTGGCGGACGGTTTTCAAGTTCATGCCGATGCTGATGGCCCTGGGCGTTGGTATTTGCATATCGAACAGCAAGGCCATCATCGAGGCGCTCGCGGGCAAGGAGAGCGAGTTCGTGCGTACGCCGAAATACGGGCAGGGCGGTCGCCCCGAGGAGGGCTCGACGCCCAAACGCAAGTCCAGAAAGCTCCTTCCGTACATCGAATTTGCGTTCGGGATATACATGGTTGTTTGTGCGATATTCTCCGTAATATTCATCCGCGCGGCGATGACCGCGCCGTTCCTGCTGATCTTCGCGTTCGGGTTCTTCTACGTTTCAGTGCTGAGTTTCCAGGCCGAACGTGCCGCCAGACCAGCCAAGAAGCAGGTACTGCCCGCCAAAGAAATCGCCAAGTAATAGTGTCGTCAAATCCCAATCCCACGCCTCAGCAGCCCGTTTAGCGGCAGGACGGAACGTCCGCCTCGTCCCGACACAGTCGGGAATGTCGTTCTCCGTTAGCTGATAGCTGATAGCTGACAGCTATCAACAGTTCCATTTTTTTTCAATTCCGGTAAATATTCTGGAACTTTCACCGCGCCGGCGCGTCCAATTACCTGTAGTTGTTGTTCACCGGCGCTTCGGAGCGGTGCCCCAACCACAAAGGGAGATGATGTCATGGCCGCGCTATTCAGGTGTCCCGAATGCAACCACCCGCTTCACAATCGTCCCGGCGAGAATCCAAAGAAAGGCTGCGTGCTGAAATGCCCCGAGTGCGGCGCCAGGCTGGTTGTACCCGCCGCCCTGGCCGCCTTGCCCCAACCGCAGATCGATACGCCACCTCCGGCGATGGCAGATGACGGTCCCGAGGCGCCCGCCGCCCGCCCGGTAGTGCTGCCCATTATGGCCAGGTCCATGCCCTGGTTGATGAGCATCTGCTTCCACGTCGCATTGGCGATGATACTCATGTTCGCGGCGATGCTCGTCGCAAACGACCCTCCCGATATCCCACGCCACAATCATCGGGGAATCAGCGTCTCCGATAATTCAACATCTACTATTTCAGACACCGAATCGACCGTTCCCGCGGAGTCGAAATTCAAGCCGCGCACGCCTAAAGGCGACTACGGCAGGGCGAGCAAGCTGCAGAGGGTGTTGCTCAAAGACCCCGCGCCGACAGACGCGATCGGGACGGCATGTTTGCTGACGGGTATTGACCCTGGCGAGACTGAAGCGAAACTCCGCGGGCGCCCTGACGGTACGGACACTATCTTCCGTCCTCGCCCCCGCCGGCGCAAACGCATAAGCACCCGTCTCCCCGATCAGGTTTACCTTATCGATCGGTCCGGGTCGATGGTCGACACGTTCGACAGGGTGCGGCGCGAGATGCTCCTGGATATTGCGGGCATGACGCCTGACAGGAAATTCCACGTCGTTCTGTTTTCCGACGGTAGGCCCATAGAGAAGACTCCCCGCGGGATGACGCCGGCCGGCGAAACAGCCAAAGTGAATTTGGTCAAGTTCCTCAATCCGGTCCGCGCTTCGGGCCAGACCGATCCGATCCCGGCGATCAATCGCGCGTTCGACGCCCTTGCCAGGGGCTCCGCGGGGCAGGAGGCGACTATCCACCTTCTCACTGACGGTGTGTTTCCCGACAATGATGCCGTCATGAAGACAATCCGCCGGCGGAATACAAGCGGCCTGATCAGGATCAACACGATCCTTTACGGTAACCATTCTCCGACAGCCGAGAAGGTCCTGCGCCGGATCGCCACCGACACCGATGGCGAATACCGCTTCATCAGCCGGGACGAATAACCGCCCCAATCCAATGGTGAGCGCCGTGGTGTTCTCGGCGCCAACGACGTGCCGGGAGGCGAGTCGCCCGAGACCCGCCTCCCGGTTTTCTTCGTCCATACCGGCGGCAACACGGCGAACGGCGACGGATCAATATCCACCAGCCAGCAAGGAATCTCCAATAATCAAGTGAACGACAACGGCAACGGCTCTAGCCACGGATTACACGGATACCACGGATAGTAACGGCTACGGCCAGGGCATTGACGATCTGGACAGGCAGACCAAAGCAAACGAGCAAACATTCACCGCCTTGACCGCCGCCGGTGAGTACGGTGCGGATACTCAAGAGAAACTTTGCGGCAAAACGGGAAGGGTTCTTGTGTAAGTCTTAAATTTTCCCCTTGTTACGGTCGGAATGGAACTCTATAAAGCAATAGACGGGGTTATAAGAAACAGCGGGCTGGCACGTTTTGACAGGGAAATGACCCCAAGTGATACTGAAGTCCTGTGCCAGCGACCGTGACTGTGATTAAGTAGTTCGCTTTCAGTAAACATATTATGAAATATTTCCCTTCAGATTCATTTGAGATTGAGTGCCCCCTTCCAAAAGGAGAAGCTATTGAACTACTGAGTAGAAACATCGAACCTAAGAAGTTCTTTCGTTTTTTCGGTAAACATGTTTACTTTCAAGGCTTCATAAATACGAATGAGTTTGAGGTTAGAAGAATCATAAAATACCGCAACTCCTTCCTGCCAATCATCAAGGGGAAGTTTGCTAGTCATGACTTAGGAACAACTATCACATTAACAATGCAACTCTACCCTTTAGTATTAGCTTTTATGTGTGTATGGTTTGGAGGTACTGGTCTTTTCCTTATAGCTTTTGCAACAGCAGCCTCCCCTGGAGTAATCGGCCCATTAATTATGCTATTGTTTGGGTGGGCTCTTGTTACAGGGGGGTTTTGGTTCGAAGCCAAAAAACAAAAAGAGTTTTTGATAGATTTATTGTCTGACTCAGGGAAAAGCGAACAAGACGCTCCAGCGGACGCGAAAAGACCGCGCCGCTGAGCTTGGACGTTAAGCCAAATGTCGATTAAGGATTGTTGGCTGTGATAGGACAGAGAATATGCTGAGTCGCGTACTTGCATGGTTGGCGGCGTGCCTGCTGGTAAGCGGTTGTGTGGAGGCTGGCTCGAACCGGCAGGGCGTGGGATTCCTCGACATCTACGCTGACTGGTCTGCCCACCACAAGACGCAGAACGTTATTACGGTCGGTATGTCGTATTGGGAAGCGAGGGACATCCTCTACGCCAACGGCTCCAGCTACATGTCCGATCCGATCCTTAATGTCTATTCTACCGGGCGTCCTCCGTACGACGGGTATCACTTGCCAGATGGCCGTTATGTTCGCTTGTGGTCCACGTACCCAGTACTAACGGGAATCGAATATTTGGAGAGCGGAGGAATGTGGTTTCCACTCGAAGCCATTGATTTTCGGGAGCGTCGGAGCCGCATTGCCCCGGACCATGGACTTTTGTGGTCCGAATAAATAGCATAACCAGCGTGTGCAACGGACCCCGATGTACATCGGGACCGCTGAGCTTAGACGTTCGCCGTCGCCGTTCACTTGGTTGTTGGGCGTTTCTTGCTGGCTGCTGGATATTGATCCGTGCCGTTTAACAACTGCGAGGGGCGGGACTCGAACCCGCATGTCCTAAGACACCAGGTCCTAAACCTGGCGCGTCTGCCAATTCCGCCACCCTCGCGTCTCTGTACTACTAACCTTCAAAATATCGAGTTTGTCTTGCCGTCGTCGTTTGTCGTTGTCGTTTGCCGTTGCCAGTTGCCAATTGCCAGTTGCCAGTTGCCAGCCGTCTTCTCCTGCTCAGTCTGCGAGATTATATTTCCCAAAAAAATCTCGCGGGCGGGAACCATCACCACTGTTCTGCGTCTAAGTTTATAGGCAAGCCGATGTAGCAATGCCAGCGTTTTCCTGCCAAAGGTGGAACTGATGAGAGACGCGCGCGTACTGAGTTGTTCCTGCCAGCGGGGGCTTGCGGTTAACAGACTGCGGCATGAGAGAGGGTGTGTTTCGACCGAAATGGACACCGGACAACCCCCGATTCAAGAATCTTTCTTTTCCCCTCGCATTTTGCCAACTTTATTTATTGCTGTCGGTATTACCAAATGGTATAAGTATACGTTCCTTCCTGAACCCGAAGGTGGCCGGTGGACGGTATTAGTGAAATACCGGTCCCGCTGGTTGGGCCTTCCCTTAGACTATGGGAGTCCTTGCTATGGGCATTGAATTTCAATGTGATGAATGCGGAAAGCTTCTTAACATCGACACCGAACCGGGCGCCTCGGTTACGTGTCATCATTGCAATGCTTCGGTGGTTGTGCCCGCGGCTTTGGCGTCGCTTCCCAAACCGCAGCTTGAAGGCGGACTACCGCCGGTGCAACCGCCCGCGCCGCAGCAGGATGCGGAACCGGACGACGACTATCTGGAAGAGGAAGATATCGCCAGCGAACGCGACGGTGTGATGGTCGTGATGGCGCTGGCGATCCCGTGGATAATCAGTATCTTCTTCCACCTCGGAATTGCGTTGATCCTATACCTCCTGGTGGTGATCGCCGGGGTCGAGGAGCCCGAGAGATCCGCGATCGTACCCAGTGCCATATTCAGCGAAGATCCCGGTGGCGCAATCAGCCAGGGCAAGACCAGCAAGGTTACCGAGGCCAAGCAGCGCCATCGCAAAGTAAAGTCGTCGGGCGACTCCAAGCGTGAGTTGGAGATTCCCAACGATGGCGAGAAGGGCGAGACGGCAGAACTGATCGGCGCGGCGGCAGGTGCGGGCGGCGGGACGCTTGCCGACTACGGGCTTACCGACGGCGGTAGCGGCGCCGGGCCCCGGGCGGGCATGTACGGTACCGGCGGTAATGCACATCATATCGTGTACCTTATCGACAGGTCCGGGTCGATGTTCGACACCTTCGACGCGGTCAAGAGAGAGATCGCCAAATCGGTTGGTGAGCTTCAACCGGTCCAGGATTTTCACGTCATAATGTTCTCCGACGGCGAACCCAAGGAGAAGAAGCCGATGGCCCTGACGCCGCCGACCGAGAAGTACAAACTTGCCCTTGGCAGGTTCCTCGAATCGATCAAGGCCGAGCGGACCACCAATCCTATCAAGGGTATCAATCGCGCCTTCGACGTGCTCGCCAAAGCCGACAGGCGACGCCCGGGCAAGCTGATCTATATGCTTACTGACGGGGCATTCCCCGATAACGACGCGGTTTTTGCGGCGATTAAGGCCAAGAACAGCAGGAGGACCGTTCTTATCAATACCTTCCTGTACGGTTGGAAACCGCCCATCGCCGAGGAGGTCATGAGTCGAATTGCTCGTGAAAACGGCGGTCGGTATCGCTACGTGAGTCCGGACGAATAAATCCCGGGAGACTGTGCTTTATGCGTACTTGTGTGACAATCCTGTGTGTACTGGCGTTCTTGGCTCCGATAGGTCTGGCTGACGATATTTCCGTCGGGAAACTTACCTATTCGGGCGTTACCATCGTTGACGTCAAAGCGGGAATGGTGATCTTCAAAATCCCCAGCGGGCTGACCCAGTCAAAGGCATTCAGCGAGATCACCTCTATATCGATCAGCGGGCTGGACAGCTTCAACAAAGCCGAGCAACTGATATCCGAAACGGCAGGGGATTCACAGGCCGCGAAACTCCGCAAGGAAATCAAAACCAGACAGAGCGCTGTCGATACGATCAAGGCGCAGGTCGCCGACGTACCGAAAGAGGTCAAGCGGCTCGAGGACGAAGCCAAGCACTGGCGATCGCAGATCGCCGCA
Organism: uncultured Planctomycetaceae bacterium; assembly: GCA_964607575.1. Taxonomy (GTDB): domain Bacteria; phylum Planctomycetota; class Phycisphaerae; order SM23-33; family SM23-33; genus BS750m-G57. The sequence goes on from CAZSLS010000040.1 coordinate 14,318, forward strand.
ATCAAGCAAAGCAGGGCGGAGATCACCAAGCAACTGGAGGACGCCAAGAATCGCAGCGCAAAGTCCCAGGGCAAGGTCGCCAAACTCAAGGCCGAAGCGATCAAGCTGATGAATGAGGCAAAGGCCATCGAGCGGGCCAAGAAGGGGGACTGGAAGAACCAGGCTAACCAGAGAAAGAAGCAGGCCGAGGCACTGGTTAAACAGGTAAACGACCTGGATGTGGGGAAGCTCAAGTACCAGGCCAGAATAAAGCGAGCCCAAGCCACCAAGCTGCTGCGCGAGGCAAAGATCATCGAGCGGGCCAAGAAGAAGGATTGGCAGAATCAGTCCAAGAACAGGAAGAACCAGGCCAACAAGCTGAACAGGGAGGCCGGGGATACCGAGAATAAGGCCAAGCGGTTGGCGGAAGCCGGCGGTAAGGGGCGGGCCAAACTCGTCCAACTCAACAGCGAGATCGGCAAGCTCAGACGCGATGAGAGTCTCGCCAGTCGCAACGCGGCGAAGTTTGAAACTCAGGCCAAGGCGTTTCCCAAGACCGCAAAGGAGCTGAAAGAGAAAGTCGTCTTGCAGGAACACGAACTCGACGGGCTCAAAGCCAAGCTCAAGCAGTTCGCCTCCGGTCCCAAGATCAAGCCCGAGCAGTTTCCCGCGGCGATTCGGGCATACGAAGCTGCCGCCGCACTGAGGGTTTCGGCCCATGTGAAAGCGATTATCGACTACCGCCTTCTCAGCGCTCTGGATCGGGCCGGGTGGATCGATCAGGCCTCTTCGAAATGGTTGCGCTTGGCGGACCGTGAGGTGACGCCCGCAAGTGTTGTCGCCTGCCGCCCGAAGACGCTGGCGGAAAAGGGCGATCCGAGAAACGCGAAGGCTATCAATATCCTGGGTACCCGCCTGCGAGGGATGAAGGACAAGAAGTACCGCACCGCGGCGCTGGACTTGCTCGCCAAGTTGCTGAGCGTCGAGGGACGCGGCGATGAGATAGTTCGCTGGCTACCGAAGGAGAGCGCCGACGACGGTCCCAAACTGAAGTTGCTGAGGGTAGCGGCGCTACTCAACAAGAAAGATTATACCAAGGCGGAAACGGGCGTCGACGGCGTGTTGCGACAGCTTGATAAGGACTCTTTGTCCGAGGCGCTTTCCATTCGCGCCAAGGCGCTGCTCGGTCAGGCCGGTTCGGAGACGGACAAGAAGAAAAAGCAGGAGCTCATGCAGAAGGCGGGACTCGATTTCATGCGGGTCGCGATCTTCTTCCGCGGTTCTCCGCGGGCAGGTGAATCGCTCTTCCTCGCCGGTCAGATAATGGCCACCCTGCCCAGCAAGCCTAATATCCCCGCGGCGATCAACGCATACAAAGCTGTTGAAAGCCAATACGCCGGAACAGCGATCGGTAAGAAGGCAACGATCGCTCTCAAGACGCTCCAAGCCAGAAAATAGAGCTGACTACCGCGCGACCCTCCCGGGATGAGAGACGCGCGGAGGCAGATTAACTTAGTTTAGAGTTGAAGGAGTACGTTTATGTTGGCAGCAGCAGTAGAGGCACCTAGTATATTTGAGGTCCTGGTGATTGAATGCGGGATCATCGGGTGGATACTCTGGGCTATGAGTGTCCTGACCCTGGCGATTATCGTGCAGTATTTCATCTCGATCCGTCGCGACAATATCCTGCCTCCAGCCGTCCTCGACCAGATCCGCGAGTTGTTTGACGAAAAGCAATACGGTGAAGCGATCGAGATGTCGTCCGGAGAACCGAGCTTCCTGAGCTACGTCGTGCATGCCGGGCTGTCGGATGCTTCGCACGGATACCCGGCTATGGAACGGGCAATGGAGGAGGCCGCCGAGGAACGCACCACAAAACTTCTCCGACAGATTGAGTGGTTGAACCTTATCGGTAATATCAGCCCGATGCTGGGCCTGCTCGGTACTGTATGGGGTATGATCCTGGCGTTCCAGAAGATCAGAATCGCCGGCGGCGCGCCCGATGCGGCCGTACTGGGCGGGGATATCAGTATCGCCCTGGTCACGACGCTGCTGGGGCTGTCGATAGCTATTCCCGCGCTGGCGGTTTACGCGGTCATGAGAAACCGCATCGATGGGTTGTCCAGCGAGACTATGGTGGCCGCTCAGGATTTGATCTCGACATTCCGTCCGGCTAGTTAGTGTGCATGGGCCCCTTGCCGCCCCGCGGCGGCCGGTAGGGCCCACAGGAGTGTGACAATGGCCAAGAACCAGGTTTACAAGAAAAACTCGAGCGGTAGCGTGGAGTTCAATATGACTCCGATGATTGACTGTACGTTCCAGTTGATCATCTTTTTCATTCTCTCCGCGACCGTGCTGTCGGACGCGCTGGCGGATTTGGAACTGCATCGTCCGTATAGGTCCCAGGCCAGCGACGACAAGGAACTGAACAAACTGCCCAACCGCATAATCGTTAACGTCTTGTCCGAAGAGACGGACAAGAAGGAACTTGATTCGGGTCTGTCGGCGACGGCCAAGGAATACATGATCAACGGTAAGAGCATAAGAATTAACGACATGGATGGACTCATCGAGCGAATCAGGCAGGGCGCTATTAAGGCCCAGGACGAGCATTACAAAGAGTTCTTTGTCGAGGTACGCGCAGACCATCGCGTGTCTTTTCGAGCGGTACAGGGCGTTCTCAAGGCTGCCGCCTCCGCGAGCATCCGGGGAGTCGAGACCAAAATGAACATAACGGCACTGACGTACAAATGAGAAGTGTGACCGGTGTGAGGTAACCAGAATCAATGGCCAGATCAACCAGAAAAATCGAAGGCGACGAGACGGTCCACTATGTTTCGCCGCGTGCCAAACGGGGTCGGGCCAAGGCAAAGATCGCCGTGCCCATGACCCCCATGATCGACGTGACGTTCCAGTTGCTGATCTACTTCATTCTGACTACCACCTTCCGTCAGATTGAAGGGCAGATACCCGGAACGCTTCCCAAGGCCGGTACGTCCGGTCAGGCGACCATAGAGCGGCTTCAGACCCCTATAAAGATCACGCTGCATCCTACCGGCGAGAACAACCAGGGGGTCCTCTACGAAGTATCCGGCGAACACGCGAAAATCGAGCACGCCGAGTCTCTCTATGAGATTCTCAAGGGACGCAAAGCGGCTGGAGGCGAAAGCCCCGTGATTATAAACGCCAGAGCAGATGTGCGATGGAGATATGTGGTTGAAGTTTTCAACCAGGTGGTCGCCAACGAGTTTGCGAACATCGCATTCCAGAATACGACATAGGTACCGTCCCGGCGGTGGATGTCCAACAGGGAGCAGGCAAAATGGCCGGATCGATCGGAAGCAGCAATGTTGACGGCGGTGGGGGCCGACAGGAGCCCTCCTCGTCCGGCAGGAGCAGACCTAAAGCAAGAATCGCCATGCCCCTGACGTCGATGATAGACGTCACCTTCCTGCTGCTTACCTATTTCCTGTTGACGACGACTTTTCGACAGGCTGAAGGGCAACTGCCCGGTACGCTTCCGGGCCCGGAACCCATTATGCCTGTCAAGATGATATCCCTGCACGTGCATGCCAGCGGAACCGACCTCCAGAGTGTTGTTTACTCAGTCGGAGGCGATGACACACCGCTGCGGAGCCCGCAGGAACTTGAAGGTTTCCTCCAGGCGGAGAGAGACTGGATCGGACCGGAAGCTACGGCGACAGTGATAATTCATGCCGGTAGGGCGGTGCGATGGCGGTACGTTGTGGAAGCCTGCAACCAGGCGACTAAAGCGAGTTTTCAGACAACGATAAGTGTTCAGGATCGGACGTAGATCCGAAGGAAACAACCGACGTGATGATGATGACGATACGAAGCCTTGCAAGGAGCGTTTGTATGCGGGATGTCTCTCTTAAAGTCATGGTAGTTCTCGCGGTGATGTTTGCCTGCATCGCGCCCGGGCATGGGGCCGCCGGGAAGAAGACCAGGTCCACCAGCGCGTTCGACCAGTTGAGCGATTCGCAACTGATAGAAACCCTCATCCAACTCGGTATGCACGAGTTTGTCGACGCCATGCCAACTACGGACTCCTCGCCCACGGGAATACTGCTGAGAGCGAGAATTGACGCCGCCGCCATGAGGCAGATTACCGACCCCGCGGCGCGACTTGCCAAAGGCCGGAAGATCATCGCAGTGTTGGAAAAAGCGGTGAACCTGGCATTGAAGGAGAAGGATGACGCCGAAAAAAACGCTGAAAAGGCTACTCCGCAGACCAGGATCGATAAGCGGTTGGCCGCCGCCAAAGCCGCATACCTCTACTTCGACATCCTGTATTTTCTCGGTGACTTGTCAGGCCGACAGGCCATCGAACCCTATGCTCTCAAGCTGATGGACTTCCAGGACAATCGCGAGGACCGCAGGATTATCCTGGAAATGACCGAAAACGCCGTCCTTGACCTGGGCGACATGCAGGACGAACTGAAGAATAAACTGCAAGACTGGCAGGATCAGATGTCTGTCTGGATGATCAAGGGCAGCCAGGGCGAGATCCTGCTGAGAAAGGCGCAGTACTGGTCGACCTGGTCGTATCTGTATCGGGCGATGGCGTTGGGCGACGCCGAAGCCCACCAGACCGATCGGGACCAGCTCCGCGGCGCATTCGGCAAGAAAATTGCCGATCTTCCTGCAGATCAGGCCGCCTCGAAAAAGAAGCTCGAAGATCAACTGGCCAAGGAACTCGCCGCGCTTACCGCCCTCCAGAAGAAACGAACGATCCTTCGGCGCCAACTGCTCGGGCAGATACTGATGCTGCTGCCCAAGTTCGAAAAGACCAAGAGGTTTGGTGTCACCCACGAGGCCCGCAGACTGATGGCCCTGGCGCACCGTGAACTGGGCGAATACAGTAAAGCGATGGCGGAACTCGCCGGTCCGCGCTACCAGGGCGCAAGAAAACTCCTGCAACTGGTGGTGTCCAAGGAATTACCACTGGCGCTGGTCAAAGATGGCAGTTACGCCAAAGCTACAGAGGCCATCAGCAAGTTCAAAGGCTACGCCGAACTCGTCGTCGGAAGGGGCAAACCGCTCAGCGAAGACCAGCAGGGCAGCGTCGATCTGGACGTCGCGGTGCTCAACGATTACCTGTTTCGCCGCTGGGCGGCTACGAGTACAAGTCCCGCCGACAAATCCAAGTGCCTCGCGTTGGGGCAGGCGGCGATGGTCGGGTTTCTCGATAAGTACAAGACCGACAGCAGAATCGGGCGGGCTTTCATCAATAAGTTCGGTAACAGGCTGCTCTACGCCGAGAACATCGAGCAGCTTAGTTCCGTGCAGTTGTATATCATTGCCAGTGGCGCCGCGGCCAGGAAAGAACCCGAAAGGCGTCGGGTCATGCTGGAAACGATCCTCAGCCGCGAGAAAGACCCCGCCGCCAAGAAACTTGCCGCTCCGGCCCATTGGCAGTTGGCGATGGTGATGAATCAGTTGACGCGGAACATAGACGCCGCCAATCATTTCATTTCCGTTGTCACCCTGCTCGGTGCTGACAACCCGAGGGCTCCCCGTGCGGCGAAGAACGCCGCTATCTGCATGACGAAGTACGTCGCGTGGTTTGAGACCAACAAGACAGGGCGAATCCCGCGGTCAGTGCGTCTGAAATGCGCCGAGGCCCTGAAGCACGCTGTCAGTTTTGAGGCGAAATACCCCGAACTCAAGCTTTCCGAGTGGTACTTCTCTCTTGGAGTACACTGCGACAAGCTCTCCCAGAATTCCCCCGCCAAGGAAGTGGTTGTCTGGATGCAGCGGGCGGCGGAGGCTTTCGGTAAGGTGCCCTCCGAACCGCGAGGTAAGTACGTTGAGGCCCAGGATTTGCGGCTCGATCTCAGTTACCGTGCCCTGACGCGTGGCGAGGTGGACGCAAAGTCCCGCGCCACTGCCCGCAGTATGCGTGAGCAGTACGTGAAGTTCATCGAACTCGTCGAAAAGTTCATCGCGAGCCTTCCGGACAAGACGTCGGATGACGCCAAGGCCCAGATCAGTGTCCTCACTGAGCGGGCTGCATGGGCGGATTTCCGTCGCGCCAAATTGCTGTCCGAGCAGTTGGGCAAAGAGATCGTTGCGCTGGTGGAGGTCGATACGCTGCTGAAGAAGTGGTCGATGGTCAACAGCGTGGTCGAGGCGGGTAATCAGTGGAAGATCCAGAACCTCGTCGATCAGAAGAAGATCGTGGAGGCCAGCGCCGCGCTTGCTGTGTTGCTGAAGGAGAACCCGGATGTTGGCGCCGGTCTGATCGAACAGGTGATCGGCGGGATTCAGAAGGCGATCGCCCAGGCCCGGGCCAGCGGTGACAAGGCGAAACTCGCCTCGCTCAGAAAGAGCTATCTACAGTTTGCCAAGATGCTGTACGCTCCGGTCGAAGGCAAACCTATCGAGATCAAAGGCGAGGTCGACAGTAAGCGGTTGAGCCTGACGCGGCTTTGGATTGACGCGCTGATTGAGAATGACAAGGGCACCGACGCGATGAAACTCGCCTCGGAATGCAGACGGATATTCAACAAAAAACGGGATGCCCAGACCAAAATAATCAACGGGCGGTACGACGAGGATATCCGTAAGTGCAAAGCGGCGGTCGGTATGCTCGACCAAATGGAGAAGCGTGTCAAGATATTCAAAGACGAGTTGCTGAAGCGTTCGAGGGACCCGGGCTTCAATGATTTTAATCCCGCGGTCGACGCGGCGCCCGTGGACATGGCGTTGAAGACGCTGAAGTCGCTGCCTGCAGATGCCCCTCCCGAAAAGCGCACGAGGTTGATGCAAAATCTGTCTCGGGAAATCAGGACCGGATATCGGGATATTATTCGGCGGTTGAAGAATCGTATTCCAGTTGACCTGAAGGTCGAATGGAACGTCGCCAAGTGTCTTGCGGCCACAGGCAAGTACGCTGAGTCGCTCAAGATATATGTCCGTTTGATCAATGGTACTGACCCCCTGGTCGACAGGAATACCAAGCTGCGATTCTGGCGACTGCAATTGGAATACGTCCAGACGTTTTTCGCCGGGTATAACAAGGACAAAAAAGAGATGGGCAAGCTTCTCAACTATATCCAGAAAGAACTGAAAAGGAGGGGCGGGGATTCGTTGGGCGGTTTCAAAGTGGACTTCTATCGTATCCAGGAAGAAGCCCGAAACCTGAGCGAGTGAATCTGGTTTGGTCCCGGCTTGCCCGGTTGCCAAAAGGAGTTTTCGGCGATTTTCGATAGTTTTGAGCGCCAATGGAAAGTTGACCTTTCCGGCTGGATACATATACTGTCGAGACAAACCCCCGGCGGCATAGCCAAGCGGACTAAGGCGACGGATTGCAAATCCGTTATTCGTGGGTTCGAATCCCACTGCCGCCTTTTCGATAGCTGTCAGCTAATAGCTGTTAGCTATCGGCTAATAGCTGACGGATGCGGGCTTTCGGACCGATAAATACGATATGCCCCACAGAGGTACTTGTAAATACGATATGCCCTACAGAGGTACTTGACGATGAAAAAGGCAGTTTTATCGCTGGCGGTTATCTTGCTGTTTGCGGCGGGCGCGTTTGCCAAGACCCAGGCATTGATCAGGAAGGACGGGCGCAGGCATGTCGGACTGATCAGCAAGGCCCAGGACAAGGACGGATACAACGTGAAGATGCGGATCGGTGTGATCTTCGTGCCTTCCAATGAAGTAGCTCGCATCGAAGACGCCACCACACCCCTCGAAGAATTCCGCGGTAGACTCGCCAAGATCAAGCCCGCGGATGTCAAGGCTCGCTACAAGCTGGCCCAATGGGCGTTTCGCAAGCGGTTGTTGTCGGAGTCGGGGGATGTCCTTAAAGCCATCTTGAAAGTCGAACCGAACCACAAGCGCGCCAAACTGCTGCTCGAGGAAATCGAAGCCAGGAAGGTAAGAACCGAAGATCCCGCCAAACTTCGGGAGGAGTACTTCAAGAGACGTGCGGCGATCGGAGCCAATGACGCCAAGGGGAACCTGATGCTCGGTCAGTGGGCCTACGAGAAGAAGCTTCTGCGCGACGCGAAGGTCGTGCTGGAGACGGCGTTGAGGATCGATCCGAAACTCGCCGAAGCCGCGAAATTACTTGCCAAGATCAATGCCGCCATTACCGCCGGCGGCGCCAGTACCGCGGGCGTTCAAGACAAGTTCCTGCTGTCTATGACGGACGTCTATAAGGTGCGCCTCGAAGAGTTTCGCCAGAAAGGCGACCTGGTCGGGGTCAAGTACCGCAAGCGCGTTCTTCAGCGTTTTATAGCCGCGATGTCCGGACGAGATGACTTCGAGGGGGACATGCATTTTGGCAAGAAGTTCATGGGATACACCTCGATCAAGAAGCTCCAGTACATTCTTGATCCGAACAGGGATATCGCTCCGGAGACCCTCGATACCCTGAAGAAAGACATAATCATAGAGTCCGACCCTATCTTCATGAGGACGTTTCGTTCCAGAATCTGGCCCATAGTAAGGCAGAATTGTGCGACGACCGCTTGCCACGGCGCCCCCGAGGGAAAGGGCAAGGTCAAGTTGTTTAGTTCTCCGGCGCGTGACGGTAGGATCACTTACACGAACTTCGTTATTCTGGCGGGCTCATCCGGTAAGAAGGGCGGTCGCGTACTGGATCGCGACACGCCCGCCGAGTCGCTGCTCCTGGAGTATCTGCTCCCCAAATCGCAGGCGAAGCGTCCGCATCCCGTCACCAAGAAGGCTATTCGCAATCTGTTCAAGAATCGCGAGCAGCCCGCGTACAAGCTGCTCCGAGACTGGATCAGCGCGTTGTCCGCTCCGGGGTATCCTGACTACCATCTTGAGTACAAGCCCCCATTCGGTATGAAGCTGGACCTCAGTGGTGGGGGAGGTACTCTTCCGCCGCGGGGGAAGACCCGTAAGGACAGTGGCGAGGGGAGAGCCAGAGAGAAACTTTGAGACCCGGGGGCATGTGCCCGGAGAGAACGTGCAGGAAACCTTCACACTGCTGCTGATTGGCGTTCTGATTCTGATTGCTTCGGTTGTCTCTTTTGTAGTGATGGGGATCAGGCAACTGTGTCGGACCAACTTGCTGGCCCGAGAGGCCCACGAGATGGACCTGCATTTCTCTCCGAGCGACCTTTTTGAAGTACCGCGGCGGTATGGCAGCTTTGCTTTGATATCGAGAGGGCACGGTCCCAGAGCCTACAACGTTACGCACGGGCACGTTCGAGGTGTTCCTGTCCGTGCGTTTGATTTTCGCTACGAGGTCGGGCATGCAACTCGCCGGACGACGAGGCATTATGCGGTGATTGTCGTTCAGACTCGCATAGCGTTGGGCAAGCTGGTGATGTGGCACGTTGACGATGCCCGGGCGGCGCCTCTGTCGAGCGGTACGGCGGTCAGGCGCGTAGATAAATGGATGTGCAGTGGCGACTTGGGATTGGCTCGCGCATTGGCGGAGGCAAAGGGACCACTGGACGATCGGGGCGCCAGCGTCGAAGTGCGAAATGAGACGATAATGTTCTGCATTCCAATCGAAAAGCGGCGGCAGGACTACACTGTATCGTTGAAACATGTCGATCGTGTGCTGGGCCGGATAGAGGAGTATTGTGAACTCTGACAGCACATTGGTGGAAGTCAGCATTGAAATTGATTCCGTTTCATGGTACAAGACATAATAAACCCGAGCCGAGATAACCGCGGGCCCACAGGGAGACGAACGTGCAAGGCAAGACATCTGTTCTGTTTGGTGCAATAAGCATCGTGGTAGTCGGCGCGATTCTGGTGGGATTCGTGCTGACGCCTCAGTCGGCTTCGCAGGCCCATACGGACACGCTGCGGGAGGCTGTCAACCGCGCATCCCGTGCGCATAAGCAGGTGCTGGGTCTGATGGCCAGCCCTGCCGTAAAGGTCGATGGTGTACTTCCGCCGATCTACGAGAGGGTCAAGAAGAACGACAAAGGTGAGATCACGGAGGAGCATCTGGACAGGATAACAGTCCTGGGCGGCAGAGAGCAGAACACTGCCATTCCCACTCGCTTCGACGAACTCCGGAAAGAGCTCCAGGGCGCCATCGATAAAGCTCCCCAAGCCCAGGATGACGCCAAGGCCGCCGCATATGCGCTCATGGGGCAGATACTGGGCGCGCGGGCGCAATACTATCTGCAGTCCGCGACGAACGCCGCGGCGCGGGCAGGGCAGGCGATGGCGGTTATAGATAGCGGAATAATTTCCATTCACGAACGCCTGGCCAATCTCAAACAGAATGCACCTCTGGTCGAGAAGCGGGAAACCATTGCGGGTCAGATGAAAACCGATGCCGATGCCGAGACGACGCGGCTTGAAGGTGCTATCGACGTTCAGACAAAAATAATCGCCACGCAGGAGACCGCGCGGGACGGATATCGTGATGTTGAGACCAGGCACCGTAACGAGGCCAGCGAACTGCGGGCCCTCAGCAAGCTCGCCATAAGAGATAAACGACGCGAACTTCAGGAGCAGTCGTTTGTAAAAGACAAGATAGCCAACAAGGCCCGGCAGGATGCCGAAGATGCGCAGACCAAGATCGATCGGGCCGATTCCGCGAAAAAAATGCTGAACATCGAGCTAACCGCCGCCAATGCCGGTAGCGAATCGGCGGCTGCGGTGCTGAAGGGTTTTTCCGCCAATCGCGAGGCGGCCAAAGGTGAACTGGACACAGAGACACTCGCTATAAACGAGATTGGTAAGGAAATAGCCAAGAACGTTGATCTCCTGGTAGTCGCGTGCGATGAAGTGGACGCGGCGCAGGTGACGGCGGCGGGGCAGTATACCGCCGCACTGGAGGCGATAAAGCAGTTCCAGCAGCACGTTTCGAAGTCCAGTGTCGAGGGTATCAGCAGTGAGGGCGGGGTCCTGATGGACAAGGCATGGGCTGCCGTCGCGGTTGTTTCGTGGCGCCAATCTGTCGAGACGATCAGTGCGAGGCTCAAGGCCCTCTGGGAGACCGCCCCATTAGAGGGAGATCCACCGAAGGCTGCTGAAATGACCGCGTTTGCGGGCAAAGCGTCAACTGACAAGGCTTCAGCGGCGGACGATTTTGCGACCGCCGCGAGCCTCTACAAAGATGCGAGTACCAGGGCGGATAGCAGATTCAAGTGGAGTTTTGAATGTCGCGAGTTACAGGCGCGTCGCGCGAGGCATCAGCTTACCGGTGATGCCGACGACAATGCCCGCGCCAATCTTCTCGAGCAGCACCTGGGGGAGATGAAAGGTTTTCCGTACGTTGACGACGCTCTTTGATATTCGAGCCGGTGTGCGGTAGCTTGCGGGGATACCGGGGATACCGCAGAGGCAGTGCTTGCAGCCAGGGACGGTGAGTGCATGCAGGACTTCATTTTGACACTTTGGGTTGTTCCTTGCAGGGCTCGATTTCAACTCCCCAACATACGGAAACTTCTTGCAAAAACTGGGTTTCCAGCGCATACTATACTATAGTATAGCGTTGCACGGACTGTTGGTTTGGACGCCGACAGCACAAAGGACAGCGTGCAGATGCGGAAGTATACGAACAGCTGTATGGAGGAGCTGGCAGGCGAGTTGTGCACGGGGCTCATGCGTCTGCGAAGGGGATATATAGACGCAGCGGAATTCATGATCCGAATCGTTGAAGCGGGGCGAACCTATCCATTTGAATTCATTTTCTTTCGCGTGACGGGATATCGACCACCGCCGGGGCAGGTTTCGGCGGGTATGCTTCAGGGCAAGGGGCTTCTGGGCGATCTGCAATCCCTCATGTTCGACGTCTGCGACAGTTTCGAACTGCGCACAGCCGACTACCAGGGCTCTGTATTCGACACGCCTTCTCTTGCCAGGCGGTTCAACATCTCGACGAAAACCGTCCAACGCTGGCGGCGCCGGGGAATGCCCTCACGCAGGCTCATATTCCCCGACGGAAAACGGAAGGTGGCGTTTCTGGAAAGTTCCGTGCAGTGGTTCACCGACAACCACCTCAGGGACGTATCCCGATCGGTCAGGTTCACGCAGATGTCAAGCAGCGAACGGGAGGACATCATCCGGCGAGCCAAGAGGATGGTGACGTTCACGAACTGCCGGTTGAGCGATGTGGCCAGGAGAATCGCCCGCAAGACCGAAAGGGCGGCGGAGACCATTCGCTACACGATCAGGAACTACGACCTGAAGCACCCAAACGATACGATCTTCGCCGCCATGCCCAACCCCCTCGGCGATAGAGAGAAGGCTTCGATCTACCGCAGTTTCCTGAGGGGTATACCCGTACCAATACTGGCCGAAAAGCACCATCGCAAGCGGGGAAGCATCTACCGCATAGTAAATGAAATGCGGGCCAAACAACTGCTCGATCGTCCCATCAGCTTCGTGCCCAGCGAAGAGTTTGAACTGCCCGAAGCCGACGAGCTTATTCTCAAGCCCAAACCTCGAGCGAAGGACGCCAAGGTCTCCACTTCCTCGCGTCTCGCCAAGCCTCCGGCGGGTCTTCCGCCTTATCTGCAGGCGCTGTACGACGTTCCGCTGCTTGGTCCTGACGCCGAGCGCAATTTCTTCCGCCGCTATAACTACCTGAAGTACAAAGCCGATCGGCTCCGTTCGAATATCGATATCGACCGCGTACGGACACCGCAGCTCAAGGAAATCGAGACACTTCTGGTGCGGGCCAATGTGGTCAAGGACCGCATCATACGTTCAAACTTGCGGCTTGTGGTCTCTATCGCAAAGAAGCACATCGGCGGCGCCCAAACCCTGTTTGAACTGATCAGCGATGGAAATGTGTCGCTGATGCGGGCGGTCGAGAAGTTCGACTACTCTCGCGGGTTTCGTTTCAGCACGTATGCATCGTGGGCGATCATGCGGAATTACGCCCGTTCGGTGCCCAAAGAGCGATACCAGCTCGACCACTTCGCCACAGGGCACGATGAAGTACTCGACATCGCCGCCTCCCTGCGTACGTACGATCCTAACGAACTGAACATGAGCGAGTTGAGAGAGAGCATCGCGGTGGTCCTGGCGCAGCTTTCGTCAGTGGAGCGGATGATTGTTACCGATCACTTCGGTCTCGATGCCGAGACCCCGCAGAAAACGCTGGAAGTACTCGGGCGCGAATTGGGAATATCCAAAGAACGCGTCCGCCAGATCGAGATTCAGGCGATCAGAAAACTTCGCAATATCATGTCGCTTGACGGGAACGAGATGTTAGTTTGACAAGCGGTGGTACGAACAGGAACATTCCTCCCGCCAACGCCACAAACGCCACGACGAACAGACCGCGACGGGTCTTCGGTTGGGCGAGTTTGTCAGCGAGTTCCATGCGCCAACCGCCCGGTGCGGGTGGATACTCCACCGGTTGGGTGTGAATCAGATTCTGCCTGACCGTTCCTTTTACCAATCGCTCGTTCACTACCCGGTCGTGGTGAATGGCGTTGTTGAGCCTTGCTCCGGCGGCGACTACTCTCCTGCTGTACTCGATCTCGGCGCGTTTTACGGCCAGATCGTGTTCCGCACGGACGGCGTTGGCCCAGGCGGGCATGAGTACCAGCGTCGCGACAATCGCCATTGCCAGCCCGGCCAGTATGCTAAAGCCCACCGCGCGCCCGATGACGCCGCTGAATCCTGAGCCTTTAGTGTTATCGCTAGCCTTTGTTCCAGGTTGTCGAGCCATAGATTGCCCTGTCTCCCAACTGCTCCTCGATTCGCAGCAGTTGGTTGTACTTGCAGACCCTGTCGGTGCGGCTGGCGGAACCGGTCTTGATCTGTCCGGTGTTCAGCGCCACGGTAAGGTCGGCAATAGTGGTGTCTTCCGTTTCACCGCTGCGGTGGCTTACTACCGCAGTCATTCCATTGTCTTGGGCTAATTTGATCGCAGCCAGCGTCTCGGTGAGTGTACCGATCTGATTGAGCTTGATCAAGATGCTGTTGGCGGCTTTGAGTTCGATGCCTTTCCTGAGGAAATCCACGTTCGTGACAAACAGGTCGTCGCCCACCAGTTGGAGGGTCTCGCCGAGTTTTGCATTGAGCTTGACCCATCCGTCCCAATCGTCTTCGCCCAGTCCGTCTTCGATGCTGCGGATGGGGTACTTGTCGCACCATCCGGACCAGATATCGATCATCTCGTCGCTCGTTGCCAGGCGGTCGGGGTCGCTCTTGAAGAAGCGGTATCCTTCCTTCCCGACCGCGCGGGCTTCATTGACCAGTTCGCTGGCGGCGGGGTCCAGCGCCAACCACATATCTTCGCCGACCTTGTATCCGGCTTTTTCGATCGCCTGGCAGATAAGCTCGGGCGCTTCGTCGTTGCTCTTGAGGCTGGGGGCGTATCCGCCTTCGTCGCCCACGGCGGTGTTGTAGCCCTTGCTCTTGAGGACGCCCTTGAGGGCGTGGAAGACTTCCGTGCCCATTTGCAGGCCTTGGGAAAACGTCGATGCGCCCCAGGGTTGGACCATGAATTCCTGGAAGTCGACGGTACCGTCGGCATGCTTTCCGCCGTTGAGGATGTTCATCATGGGCACGGGCAGGGTTACCGCCTCGTCGCCGCCGATGTAGGCGTAGAGTGGTTTGTTCTGTGATTTTGCAGCGGCATGTGCGACCGCCAGAGAAATACCGAGTATGGCGTTGGCGCCCATATTGGACTTGTTGGGCGTCCCGTCGGCGTCGATCATCGCTTTGTCTACGGTTTCCTGGTCGAGTGCATCGAGCCCGATGACCGCCTGGGCGAGTTCGTTATTGGCGTGTGCGACGGCCTTTAGAACGCCTTTTCCGCAATAGACACTCGCGTCTTCGTCCCGGAGTTCTGCTGCTTCGTTTTCGCCTGTCGAGGCGCCGGAAGGTACGGCGGCCTGTGCGAACGTACCATCGTCCAGCGATACGGATACCTCCACCGTGGGATTTCCGCGGGAATCGAGTATCTGTCGTGCGATTACGCCTTTGATCTTAGTCGACATTGTATGTTCCTTTAGTAGTCTATCGGACGGGTCTGGAAGGTTCCCTTAGGGATTCCGCGCAGCGCTGCGCGAGAAACACATGGTAGGGATTATCTGAGGGTTTTCAAGTATGTCTTTGCGATCTCTTTCTACAGCACCGTGTAGAGTCATCCGCCCAGGAGGCGGGAGACATCCTGCCACGTGACCAGCACGAATACCAGCAGGATCGTCGCCAGACCGACCAACTGGACAACGTTCATCACGCGGATGCTGAGAGGCTTGCCCCGGATCTTCTCGATTATCAGGAACAGTGCGTGTCCGCCGTCGACTACGGGGAACGGAAGGAAATTGATCACCGCCAGAGATACCGAGATCATCGCCATGAAGTATGCGAAGTCGAGCATGCTCTTTCGCCCGGCCTGGATAGCCAGCCGCCCAATGCCCACCGGTCCGGCGATATCTTTGGTCGAGACCGTTCGGTTGATCAGGCTGCGGAGAGTTGCGTAGCTGGTGGTGACGAAGAACATCGTTTCCCTACCGCCCCACGCCAACGCCGCCACCGGGCCCCTGGAGACCTTCGGGTTCACCAGGATCTGGTAATTCCACGGTCCGGTCAGTATCCTGGTGGTGTAGTCGGATTCCTCGAAAGGCGACGGGACCGTGGTGTCGAAGGCTTTTTTCTTGGCGATGGGCGCCGCGGTCAGGGAGAAGGTCTTTTCGGAGAGGTTGCTGCCTCGCCGCACTGTCAGTGTGGCATCCTTGCCTTTCAGTTTGCTCAGTGCGGTCAGGAGCTCCGGCCAGGTGGTGACGTCCTGTTCGTTGACCTTTTCGATGACGTCTCCAGTAACAATTTCGCGGTCGGCGGCGGGCGAGTTCTCTCTGACGCCGGCTACCACCAGGTTTTCCATATCGATGTTGACGATGAACCCGAGCAGGAAGTTTCCGCGCTTAGCCTCTGGTTTGATCTTGAGGGGGGGCAGTTGCTTGCCATCGCGCACGACGACGATATCCGCGCCGTCGGTGGCGAATTTCTTGTTGAGTTCCTTGAGTTTCAGGTGTGTGGGGGCAGTGTACCCCCCGTAGCGGACGATGATATCGCCGGCTTGGAGTCCGGCATCGTGGGCGGGCGAACCGTCGCTGACCGCACCAATCCGCAGGCGGGGGATCATGCCCAGCACGTCGAGAAACTCTTTCGCCCATCCGCTCCTGGGATCGTAGTGCGTATTGGCCAGACTATCGACCGACACCTTCCGCTCGACCTGCACGCCGTCTTCGGTCATCTGCAGTGTAAGGATCTTCTTCTTGTTATCGAAACCTGCGACTTTAGCACGGAGTATGTCGCCGCCCTTGAGATAGAATACGTCGGTGTTGATGACCATCGGTCGGACCGATGGCAGGTCCACTCGCGTGGTCTTCCCGTCAACTGTCCGTTCGACTGTTATCTGCACGGGATGCCCAAGCAGGGTTTTCTGGACTTTGTCTATGTCCCAGTTATGATCGGTTTTTTGCCCGTTGACCGCGACGATTCTGTCTTTGTTCTTGAATATTTCGCCGTCGTTGGGAACTAAACCCGCTCCGCGCGACAGGATGGTCGAACTGGCCCGATTGAGCCCGAATGACGGCAGCATGCCACCCGATCCGGACGGGCTGCGACCCATCTTCAAACCGAGGGTGACCCGTCCGGTCAGCACCTTGTCGCCGACGGTGCGTTCTATACCCAGCGTGTATTTGTCGGTCTCGTCTGACAACCACCCCTGGACCGACACCCGCCTGAAGCGCGTAATATCCCTGCCCAGAACACGCAACATGACCCCGGGACCGTCGATCGTCTTCATCTCGTCGCCCGGTTGGAGGGTCTCCGCCTGGTCCTTGGGGTATTGGGGATGACTGGCGTCCATGGGCTTGCCCGAATCGTCCAGCCACGTGATCTTCTCCGTGTCCGAGGGGAAGCCCGGATCAGTGCTGCCCACCACCGGCGCGGGGAACTGTATACCGATCATACCGACAATCACGAACAGGACCGCCGCGAAGATCACGTTCATGATCACCCCGGCGGAAATAACGGCAAATCGCGCGCCGACGGATTTGCTGGAGTATGCCCGCGGGTCAGGTTCGCCTTCGTCTTCTTTCAACTTCTCGAAGTCTTCCTGGCCCAGCATCTTGACGTATCCGCCTAGCGGAAGGAGCATCAGGGAGTAATCGGTTTCCTTGCCC
Organism: uncultured Planctomycetaceae bacterium; assembly: GCA_964607575.1. GTDB lineage: Bacteria > Planctomycetota > Phycisphaerae > SM23-33 > SM23-33 > BS750m-G57. The sequence continues at coordinate 31,423 of CAZSLS010000040.1, forward strand.
CGGTATCCGCAGACCCGCGGTCCGAAGCCGATCGCGAACCGTTCGACCTTGATTCCGACGGCCTTGGCGACGAGGAAGTGGCCCAGTTCATGCACGAATACCACCGTGCCGAGCCCAAAGATAAACAGGAGTATGGGCCATACCCACTGCGAAAGAATCGTGATAACGCTTAGAGTAGCTATTTCCATCAGTACCTCAGGGTGTGGATTCGTCGTTTCAGACGATCTGTTCGGTGACCTGCCTGCGAGCCCACCGGTCGGCCTGCAAGAGGGCGTCCAGTGTTATTTCGTCCGTTGCAGGGGTGTATTTTAATACTGTTTCAACAAGTTCTACGATCTGACCGAAGCGAATGTTCCCATTAAGGAACGCTTCGACCGCGGCCTCGTTGGCGCCGTTGAGCACAGCACCGGCAAGACCGCCTCGATCGATCACCTCAAAACCAAGGTCAACGGCGCGCTGGAACCTTGGCGCCAGCGGTGCGAAGTTCAGCGATCCGACCGCCGCGAGGTCCAGCGGCGGACTCATTCGAACCGGACGGTCGGGCCAGTGCAGTGCGTATGCTATCGGCGTGGTCATGTCGGGACGCCCCAACTGGGCGATTACCGATCCGTCGCAATATTCCACGTAGGAATGGACAATCGACTCGCCGTGCTGGACAACTTCGATCTCGTCGGTCGACAGGTCGAACAACCAGTGGGCTTCGACCACTTCCAGGGCCTTGTTCATCATTGTAGCCGAATCGATCGTAATCTTCCTGCCCATCTGCCATGTCGGATGGGCAAGGGCCTCGGCGACCGTAGCTTCGGCGGCGGTCCGATCGTCCAGATCTCGCAACGCTCCGCCCGAAGCGGTGATTGTCACCCTGCGGACTTCGGAGCGTCTTCCCGATGCGAGGCATTGAAAGATCGCCGAATGCTCTGAATCCACGGGCAGGAGGTTCAGTTTGGCTTGTTGTACCGCGGGCATGACGATTGCGCCGGCCATCACGAGCGTTTCCTTGTTGGCGATGGCGAGGGTGGAGTGGCATTTGATGGCGGCCAGCGTGGGCGCCAGGCCGGCCGATCCGACTACGCCCGACATCAGGATATCCGGCTTGACGGCTTCCACGAGCTGCGTCATGGCCTCGGGTCCGGTGTGGACCCGGACGTCTTCGCCCAGGGCGTTTCGGAGATTATGTGCCTCGTCGATGTCGGTAAGCGCTATCGCGTCGGGGTTGAACTGGCGAGCCTGTTCGGCAAGCAGTTCCCAGTTTCCGCGGGCGGCGAGCGCACAGACCTCCAGATCGTCGGAGTCTTTGATGACCTCCAGCGTCTGGCAGCCGATGCTGCCGGTCGAACCCAGGATGGCAATACGCTTGATACTCATAGGATTGAGCACCCACCGGACGGCGGGATACGCTAACATCTTATCCAAACCGAAGCGCCGAACAAGACAAAACGAGTTTGTTATCGCCGCGAGAGCCGGTGTCTCGGATCAGTGTGCGGTCGGCGGGGGCATTGTACCGATCTCGCCTGGAACGTATAATCTCACGGATGGATCGCTAGTTCTTGTCAGGAACCACCGCTTTGCGGTCGATGAACACCTGTATGAGCTTCAGTGGACATGGTAAGGAAATGTGATGGGACTGCACAACCGACCATACATGAAAGACGATCAGGGCGGCGGTAACTTCTACGGCGGCGGGGGAGGCGGTGGGGGCTTTGGAGGCGGTATGCGCGCGGGGGGGATGCCCAAGCCCGGTCCGGCGGTTATGGCGCTGCTGATTGCGAACGTCGTGATGTTCTTCCTTCAACTCGCCCCCGGTGTTACCAAACACTTCGTGCTGGTCGCGGGGCGGTGGTGGTTCGTCTGGAACTACATAACGTTTCAGTTCCTGCATGTCGATCCGATGCACCTGATATTCAATATGATCGGGCTGTACTTCTTGGGAATGGTTCTGGAGAAGGCTTGGGGGCGACGGCGTTTCGTGACCTTTTACTTCTCCTGCGGCGTCTTCGCCGGGATATGTCACGTTATGGTGATCTTTGCGATGGGGGGCAAGCCGGAGACTCGACTGCTGGGCGCCTCCGGTGGTGTTTACGGTATTGTCGTGGCGTGTGCGATCCTGTTTCCTCACATCCGCCTTATTCTGCTTTTTTTCCTCGTACCAATACGGTTTGCTGCGCTACTGTTTCTCGGTGTGGCCGTCTACTACATACTGCGAGGCGGCGGTGGCAATGTTTCTCACGCGGCGCACCTTGGCGGTGCGGCGATGGCGGCGGTGTGGGTCTGGCTCCTGCCCAGGTTCCAGGCTGCCGCCCGGGATGCGAGTCTGAAGCGCAGGCAGGGCGCATGGGATCGCAAGATGAAGCAGCGTGCCGCCAATCAGGCTGAAATCGATCGCATACTCGACAAGATCAAGACAAGCGGGCTCAACAGCCTCACCCGCCGCGAGAAGAATACTCTCCAGGAAGCCACCAGGCGCCAACAGGCGGAAGAAGATCGGGCACACCGGCTGTAAGGAAAATCGCAATGAAGTACGTCTCCACACGCGGCGGTATTGAACCGCTGGGGTTCCAGGACGCGGTAATGATGGGGCTCGCCGACGACGGCGGGCTGATCGTCCCCCAGGGCTTACCGGACCTCACCGATCGCCTCGCCGACTGGGGCGGGCTCGATTATCCCGGGTTGGCGTTCGAGATTATCCGCCTGTTCGCCACCGACATCCCAACCGACGATCTGCGTAACTTGATCGACCGGTCGTATGCGGGAACTTTCGATTCGGACCCGGAGGTGGCGCCGATATCGCCCGTCGGCGACCTGTTCGTTATGGAGTTGTGGCACGGGCCGACAATGTCGTTCAAGGACGTGGCGCTGCAGTTACTGGGAAATCTGTTCGAGTACATTCTGGCGCGGCGGTCCGGAAAGCTCAACATCCTTGCCGCCACCAGTGGCGATACGGGCAGCGCGGCGATATGCGGGGTGCGCGGGCGCAAGGGAATACACATTTTCGTCATGCACCCGGCGGGGAGGGTCTCGCCGATCCAGGAACGCCAGATGACTTCGGTCCTGGACGACAACGTACACAATATCGCCATCGACGGCAGCTTCGACGATTGTCAGCGAATCATGAAGAACCTAGCCGGCGATTTGGAGTTCAAGCAGACCTGGTCGTTGGGGGCCGTCAATTCGGTGAACTGGGCTCGCATTCTGGCGCAGATGGTTTACTACTTCCACGGCGCGGTCAAACTGCAACGCCTGACCGGCGCCGATACGATCCGCGTGAGCGTGCCGACGGGGAATTTCGGTAACATACTGGCCGGATGGTACGCGATGCAGATGGGCGCTCCGATTTCTCAACTCGTTCTGGCCACTAACGAAAACGACATTCTGGCGAGATTCTTCAACTCCGGGGTCTACAGCCTCGGAGACGTCCATCACACGCTCGCCCCGGCGATGGACATCCAGGTGGCCAGCAATTTCGAGCGGTATCTTTACCACAAGGTCGCCGGCGATCCGGGGCGTCTGCGGTCGCTGATGGAGCAGTTCGCCCAGACAGACAGGCTGGAGATCGAGTGCGACTCGCCCGGATCGGTCGATTTCGCCATCGAGGCCGGCTCGGCAAGCGCCGACGACATTCTGGAGGCGATTCGAGATTGCTATGAATCCAACGAGTATCTGATCGATCCTCACACGGCGTGCGGGTATTCGGTGGTTGGTTCGGGCGCATCGGAGCCAACGCTCTGCATCTCCACCGCTCATCCCGCCAAGTTTCCCCAGGCGATCGAGCAAGCCACCGGGCGCGATTTGGCGCACCATCCGGCGATCGACGCACTGGCGGACCTGCCCACGCGCTGTGATGCAATCGCCAACGACCCGAAGGCCGTCGCAGACTTCATCATCAAGACAATAAGCTAAAGCGCAAAAGGATTTCTTAAATGCCCACAACAAAAATCGCGATAATCGGAGCGGCCGGAAGGATGGGGCGGCGGATTGCCGCACTGGTGTCCGAGAACGAAGCTTTCGAGATCGTCTGCGCAACGGAGTATTCCGCCTCGCCCGATCTCGGTAAGGATGCGGGCCAACTCGCCGGCGTGGGGACCATTGGCGTGGAGCTTACCGACGAACTGTCCGGCGAGAAACCGGATGTGGCGATCGATTTCTCCCTGCCTGACGGTACGATGAAGTTCCTCGGCCCGTGTCGCGACGCCGGTATCGCGATGGTCATCGGTACGACCGGGTTGACTGATGCTCAGGAATCCGAGATCCTCGCCGCCGCCGGGATGATCCCGATTGTCAAGGCGGGCAATTACTCGATGGGAATTACGCTTCTTTGCAAACTGGTCGCAATCGCCGCCGACGCCCTGGGCGACGCATACGACATCGAAATCACCGAGACGCATCATCGCTTCAAGAAGGATGCCCCCTCGGGCACGGCGATCATGCTGGCCCGGAGCATTTGCCAAGCCGTCTCAAAGGATTACGACTCGTCGGTCATCTTCGGGCGCGAAGGCGACTGCCCTCGTAACGATGGCGAGATAGGTATGCACGCGATCCGCCTGGGCGACACGATCGGCGAGCACACGATATCGTTCGGTAGTCTTGGCGAGACGGTGACGTTGGGACACTCGGCCCATACGCGTGACACTTTCGTTCGCGGAGCCCTGCATGCGGCGAAATGGCTCGAGGGCAGAGCCCCCGGCATGTACGACATGACAGACGTACTCGGTCTGAAATGATGCTAAGTGATTCCCAAGAAAGATTGAACAGTGCGAAAACCAGAAGGGGATTACATGGATTGACGGATTACATAGATTAGCGACAATATCTTGGTAACGACAAGTCTGCCAGCCGTTACAGAATGAGAGTCGTTAATCCCCTAATCCTGGAAATCCATGTAATCCCCATCTGTCGTTCGAAAGGAAAAAGGAGTTACTGCTATGCAATCATTACTGCAGGTAACTTAGGGGTTATTTTGTGGTTCGGATGTAGCGGGCGACGTATTGCGACAGTTCGCTGACGTCGAACGGTTTGTTCAGGAATCCCTTTGCTCCCGCTGCCAGCAGTGACGTGGTCGTCTTGTGTTGGCTGAAGCCGGAGGAAATCAGAATGTGGGCGTCCGGGTCGATTTCCATCATTCGGGCAAAGGCGTCTTCGCCTCCGAGTTCAGGCATGATAAGGTCCAGTATCACCAGATCGATTTCGTCGTGGTGGGCCTCGAAGAACTTTACACCCGTGGCGCCGTTCCGGCACGTGTCGACCTGGTATCCGAGTTCTCCAAGAGCCTTGGAAGCGAAATTGCGGATGATCTCTTCATCTTCGACCACGAGGATACGTCCATGTCCTCGAACCGGCTGGCTCGGTGGGGCATGGGTTGGTGAAGCAGCGGAATCCTGCGACAATGGCAGGAGGATTTTGAACGTGCTGCCCTCTGCGATCTTGCTGTAGACCTGCACCGCGCCGCCGTGGCTGTGGACGCAACCATAGACCCCGGCCAGCCCCAGGCCCGTGCCCTGGCCTTGTTTTTTGGTGGTGAAGAAAGGCTCGAATATTCGTTTCTGGAGCGCCGCGTCCATGCCCACTCCCGTGTCTGCTACGTCGATTTCGAGACATGTTCCGCCCGTGACCTCATAGGATTCTGCAACTTCGGATCCATCATCAAAGGTGATGTTTCTGGTGGCGAACGTGAGTTTGCCCCCGTTGGGCATTGCATCGCGAGCGTTGACGCCGAGATTCAGTATGGCGTTCTGCAACTGCGTGGGGTCCCCGTGGACGATGGATTGCGAGGCTTCGAGTTCCTGGTCGATTTCGATCCTTCGATCGATGCTGTGGGACAGCAGCCTGACGACTTCGGCGATGATTTCGTGAACGTCCACGTTGATGCTCTGCAGACGCCCCTTGCGAGAGAACGACAGCAACTGTCCGGTGAGATCGGCCGCGCGATTTGACGCGTTGATTATGTCTCTGACTAGCGGCGAGTTTTCGGAATCTTCCGGGATTCTCATTTCCAGCAGTTGGGCGTTGCCCATGATGCACGTCAGCAGGTTGTTAAAGTCGTGAGCTACGCCTCCGGCAAGCTGTCCGATGGCCTCCATTTTCTGCGACTGGCGCAGTTGCTCTTCGGCGAGTTTTCGTCCGGTGATGTCTCGCACGATCGCGTGGAGGATGCGTTTGTCCCCGACCGGTATTGCGGTCAGCAGGATCTCGGCGGGGAAGACCTCTCCGTCGGCCCGCCGGTGATCCCACTCGAAGCGGTGGCTGCCTTTTTTCAGCGCTATCGCTATCATCTCGTTGGCCTTCTGATAGGAATTCCTTCCGTCAGACTGGACCAGCGGTGACAGATCGGACGGATGGATTCCCAACAGTTGTCTCTTGTAGTCGAATCGGAACATCTCGACCACCGCGTCGTTACAGTCGAGGAACTCGCTATCGTTGAGTATCAGGATCGCGTCGGCGGATTGTTCGAACAGTGTCCTGTATTTCTCTTCGCTGTCTCGCAGATCCTTGAGGAACAGCATGCTGCTCAGCGCATCTGCAACGCGGTGGCTGATCTCCTTGAAGAGCAACTGCTCGTTCATTGTCCAGGGGCGAGCCGAAGAACATTGATGAAGCCCGAACAACCAGGGCTTGCCCACCTTGGGGTGAACGGCAATCAGGAGCATCGACTTGACATCGTATACTACGGCGGACGGCGGCAGATCACCGCCCGACTTGCAGCCGAACATGAGTGGGGCGTTGCAGGCTAGTGCCGCACGAAACACTTCTGCCGTTTCGTCAGAGGTGGGGATTCCCGCGTCTGCACTTGATGCGCCCGGGTACTCCGGGGCGGTGGCTTCCATGGGAATCCGCCACTGCGGTGTCTCCGGGTCGCAGGGGTATAGCAGCCAGGCGCGATCGCTGGCGAAAACTGACAGGATCACCTGAAGAACGTCGCCGAGCATCTGTTCGAGGTCATCGGACCGACGAATAGCCCGGTCGATTCGCTCGATGTTCTTGAGAAAATCCAGATGCTCCACATGCGCGACATCGCCCTTGTCTCTGGTCTTTCCGACCTTTCTGGTCTGGGTAAGTTGTTTGCGCAATTTGATGACTTCAGCTATCAGACGCTCGTACGCCTGATTGTTGTTAAGTCCTGCCTGCACAGTACTCTCCGGATGATTGGTCGTAAGGTAACCGTTCAGGCGGGGCCTCAGACGCTCAGTTGACCTCGCCAGGCTCTGTTG
>CAZSLS010000041.1:0-38493 GCA_964607575.1 uncultured Planctomycetaceae bacterium
TAAAGGCCGAATGGGATGGTGGTGGTGTGATCACGGTTATCGCCAAACGGCTACCGTTCTGATGCTGGGGAATATAGGGCAAGGCCTACCCCGGACAGCGCAAAGCAAAGCGACGGAGCCGGAATCTGTGATCCAGCCCCGCCGCTGTGAGTGTGTCTATTGGGGTTACTGTTTGCGGCGTCTGCGTAGGATGGCTACGCCGCCGAGGGCCAATAGCGACAGTGTGGCCGGTTCGGGGACGGAGACGACACGGAATCCGGTGGTGATGACCTCGTTCGTCGGGTTGGGGCTGTGCCTGTACGACGCGTGCAGACTGCCGTCGCTGTTGAAGAACGATCCGCCTCGCGCGCCGCGATTCGACAAGATAATTGCCTCGGTCCACTCCCAGACGTTCCCGCCCTGGTCGAACGTCCCGTATGGGCTGTCAGACTCCTCCCACTCGCCGACTATCGTTCTGTAGTACGGGCTCCCGATGCCATTGATCCAAGCGTCACCGTCATAGGTCGCGTAGTTGCCAGGATCGGTTCCCCCTTCCGTGAAGGGATCGCCCGTCCCGCTCAAATTACCACTGTCGTTCACGTAACTCGGGGCCGTGTCGCTGCTGGTCGGATAACTGTAGTAACTGCTTGTTCCGCCGTTATAGTACGCCGCCTTGTACCATTCGTCTTCAGTCGGAATGACGTATACCGTGCCGTAGGTGGAAACCAGGGCGTCCATAGCGGCTGAATCGTGGGCCGTGATCCCCGTGTAGTCGCTGGCGGTGGAACTGCCCCAGTTGGCGCCAGCACTGGTATCGTACGCGCCTTGGTTCATGTTTCCGGAGGTCGCCCAGTTGGCGTACATGGCCGCGTCGTACCACGAGACGTAATTCACCGGGCGGTTGGCCCAATTGGCTTCGGTAGTGCCGCTCGGCCGCCCGCTGAAATCGTAGGTGTAGTTCCCGCTCGCGTTGTTCTGCGTGATCTGGCAACCGTAGTCTTCGCTGTCCATGTTGCTGTTGTACAGACCGTAGGCGTCCGTAGCCGCCACGGCATTGAGGAAGTCGCGGTACTGCCCGGCCGTCACCTCGTACTTGCCGATGTTGTACGGGTAGGCTACGCCGCCGTAGTAGGTGGCGTCACCGTAGTCAGCCAATCGAGATTGTATTCCGGCGTTGCCCGGATTGCCCACGGGTACGGTGTCCAACGCCAACGCGACCGAACTCAGACCAGTAACAACGCACGCAATCAGAATTGCCTTTTTCATCTTGTTCACCTTTTGGATCAAGTACACATCGAAACCGTCAGCGGTGGGAACTTGGCCGATGCCGCCTGACGCAGAAAAGGAAACGTGCTAGCGGATACCGCTCCTGCCTCATTTCAGATTCGACCGGCTCAGGTCGAATGTTGCCCACCGCTCCACTACGGAACGGACCTGTCTACGGGGAGGATTATACCATTGAATCCTAGTTTCACCAAGGGAATTCTCAGATTGCCTTGCGCTGAACTACTCACCTGAAAAGGAGTAAGGTGTTTACCTGATAAGTGATTTGCCCCTGCTCCTGCCACAGTTGCATCACCTGCCCTGCCCCAAATGGCTCGATTACGTTCTGGGGAGGATCAACTCAGCGTTAGCGTGGGCGCAAAGGAGGACCCCGAGAAACATAGCTGACTCGGGGCCTCTCCTTCCCTAATGTAGCTGGAGATTGTACGGCGTTGCAGATATCCACCAAGACGGTGGACAATCTGTGGCGAGAGGGCAAACTGCCAAGACCGTCGCGCATCGGCAGAGGCGTCCGGTTTGTACGCCGGGAAATAATGCAGTTTGTCGCCAATGCGAAACTATAATCACAAGAAAATCGGAAACAAGTTGCCTTGGTGTCCTATCTGTGCTATACTTACTTTCGATGTCAGATATTCGCGATCAAATACTGAGTCGCCTGAAGAACTTGAAGAAGTCCCGATACTGGCTTGGCCAGGAGGCGGCGGCACGCGGGATCGTCGGGAACCGTCAGACGGTATTCCGATTCCTTCGTGGTGAGCGTGATACATCGTCCACCGTGGTAAGCGGACTGCTTGACATCCTTGAACTGGAGATTCGACCCAAACCGAAAGGGCAAGGCAAATGCAAATAAAGAAACGCAAGACACGTTATCCGGGTGTACGGTGGCACGGCGACACGTTGTATTTCCGCGTAACGCTTGCCGGTGGAAAGCGAGCGGAGATCAAGTACGGCAGCGGCACGCCCAAAGACGCCTTCCTTGCCCGACAGGAACGACAGGACCACGAGAATCGTGTAAGAGGTGGACTGGCGGACCCGAGAAAGCGCAAGATCGAAGAACATGCGGCGAGGCCTCTACTGGACCTCATGCGGGAGTATCTGGACCATATCGAGGGCAAGGGCGTCAGCAACGGGCATGTCAAGAATACCGAAGCATTCATACGCGAAGCTATCCGGCTCTGCGGAGCCAAGCGTATCCTTGACCTTGAACCGCAGCGGGTGAACCGCTGGCTGTCTGACTTGTCGCTATCAGCGCGGAGCAAGAACGCGCGGCGGACGGCAATACTCGCGCTCTGCCGGTGGGCGTCAGATTATGGGCGAGCGCCGCGCAACCCGGTCCCGAGCGGTCTGGTTCCGAAGTTTGACGAAAACGCCGACAGGCGGCGACTGAGCAGAGCTATGAGCCAGCAGGAAGGGCAGGCACTCTTTGAGGCGCTGTTGGACCCCGAGAAGTTCTCAGGCGCTCCGGGCCAATCCAAGAAGGCTGTCAGAAGCGCACAAGAGCGGCGGGTGTTCTACATGCTGGCGGCGAATACCGGACTGCGATGGCGAGAAGTGGCAAGACTTCGCTGGCAGGACTTCGACCTTGACGCCGGTGTTGTGATCGTTCCCGCTGGACAAACCAAGAACGGCAAGCAGGCGGAATTGCCGCTTGTCGCCCCAGTGATCGAAGCACTCACAGAACATCGCCCCGCGTGGCCTGTAGGCACTGACAGCGTATTCTCAGGCCAACCCACGCTCAAGACATGGAAGCGCGACCTTGCACGGGCGGGGATCATCACTCGACACGTAAAGGACAAGAAGGAAACCTATACGGGATACGTTGACGAACGCGGCAGGCGTCTTGACCGCAAGTGTGTCCGAATGAGTTTCTGCACGTGGTTGAAAGCCGCAGGCGTTGACCTGAGAGACGCACAGCGACTCATGCGGCACAGCGACCCCAAATTAACAAGCGGCGTCTACACGGATATTCGCATATCAAATTTGCGAAACGCCGTTGAGAGTATCCAACCCACGGACGCAGGACAGGCCAAGACCGGCCAGGGGAGGCAGTCAGCGTGATAGGGCTCCCCCGCTATTCCCCCATTTTTCGTTCGTTTAGGCTCTTTTGCCTTCCACTGCCTTCCACAACGAAAAAGAGCGGAGAAGAGTTAAAGCCTTTTGGCTTCTACTCTTTTCCACTCAATTCCAAATCGGGGCGACTGGATTTGAACCAGCGACCTCTTGACCCCCAGTCAAGCACTCTATCCAAGCTGAGCTACGCCCCGTAGCTGTTCAGGCGGCAACCTGCCGCCTCTCAGAAGAAGGGCATTATCGCCAGAGTACCTCGCGATGTCAAGCAAAACTCGCCCCACAGGCGACCTTCTGCCTCCGTGGGCTGGTTGGGATGCAGCCCTCATGACGGGCGCTGGATACCCATGGCCTTCATTCGCGATGCGAGCGTGGTCGGTTTGATACCCAGCAGATCCGCGGCGCCGCCCGCGCCGCCCATCTTCCATTTGGTCATGCGCAATGCGGTAATGATGTTGCGGCGTTCGATCTGTCTGATCTCATCGTCGGTTATCACCTGCGTATCATCGCCGGCGGACCCGCCGCTCCGGGCGCCCGCGGCGTCGAGAGAACCGTCGCCCCCACGGGGCAGTTCCACTCGCAGGACACCGGCGTTGGCGGTGATGACGGCCCGCTCTATTACGTTTTGAAGCTCTCGGATGTTGCCCGGCCAGTCGTGGCGCTGCAGCCTGTCCAACGCTGCAGGGTTGAGTTCGAGTACCGGTCGATGCATCTTCTTGCAGATCAACTTCACAAAATGCTCCGCCAGGGTCGCAATATCTTCCTTGCGCTCGCGCAACGGCGCCACATCGAGGGGAAACACATTCAATCGATAGTACAAGTCCTCGCGGAATCGCTTGGCGTCCACATCGCCTTTCAGGTCCCGGTTGGTGGCGGCCACTATCCGCACGTCCACTTCGCGGGTCGTTGCATCACCGATCCGCTCGAACTGCCCCCCCTGCAGCACGCGGAGCAGTTTGGTTTGCATATCCAGCGGAATCTCGCCAACCTCGTCGAGAAACAGGGTTCCTCCGTCGGCGGCTTCGAATCTGCCTGCCCGATTGGCCACCGCGCCGGTGAACGCCCCCTTAACGTGCCCGAAAAACTCGCTCTCGTAGAGTTCCTTGGGGATCGCCGCGCAATTCACCTTGATCAGCGGTCCGCTGCTGCGGTTGCTCTGCTTGTGGATCTCACGGGCGACAAGCTCTTTTCCCGTCCCGGATTCCCCAAGTATCAGCACGCTGGCATCGGTGGGCGCTACCAGTTGTATCTGGCGCTGCACTCCCTGGAGCGCCTCGCTGCGACCGACCATTTCGTAGAACGCTCCCTCGGCACTGATCTCCTGGCGCAGATACTCGTTTTCCAATTCCAGTTTCTGCCTGAGTCGCTCGATCTCCTCAAACGCCCTGGCGTTTGCCAGCGCCCCGGCAGTAATGTCGGAAATCACGCGCAGGCGGAGGAGCCTGTCGGATTCAGGAGGTTCACCCCGGGTGAACATCCCCAGCGCGCCCAGTACGTTGCCCCTGTAGAGCAGAGGCACGGCGAGAAAACCGCCCGCGGTCTGCTGGTCCAACCGGGACGAATCGACCAGCGGAAGGTCCGCATCACCCGCCACGGCGCCGAGAGCAACCACTCCCCCCGACACCGCGACCTGCCCGACGTGCCCGACCCCCAGAGGTATCCGCGAGTGCATCTGATCGCCGTCATCATCCTCCGATCGCCCGGGGGCCACCGATCCGGATGACGCTGACAAATGCAGACACAACGCCTGGTCGGGGCACACCGAAGACATCGCACACGAAGAACAGATGTCTCCCCGCTGAATCAGCCAGATCGTCGCGGTAACCGCATCCTCCCTGCGCACAACATGATCGACAATCACTTTCAAGAGCGAACCGACCGACCGCTCGTTCATCATGGCGGCAAGCAAATCGCGGAGCGATTCAAACTGCTCTCCATATTCACCGTTCACATCTCGCATTAGCTCATTATACACGACATTTCGTCTGCAAGTCAACGAGTTTTCGTTCCTCGACGATTTTTCGTTGCACCCCGCCGCTTTCGGCCCTATCTGTAATCAATGTATTCTTAAGCACTTATGCCTGTTAGTGATTTTTGGCACGATGTGTGCTTATGTAGGTTGTCATTATTCTTAACAACCGAATAAACAGGCTGGACCACCAGGAGACCGCCATGAAAACCAGGACGAACAAGAAACCAGACCGCACGGTTCGCCCGCCAAGAAGAACTGCTAATCTGACGGGCAAGCAACTTTGCCATCTCAAGCAGCTAGTCGATTCGCAGGAATGCGTCCCACATCCTTCCTTTGAATTATCCTGTACTGAAGCGGAACTGTTCGGACCCAATGCTCCGGAAGTAAACGTCACCGCATGGTCCAACTTCCCCGAATTACAGGAAGATATCCCTCCCCGCCACCAGGGCTACTCGCCACTGCGATCCGCCGATGAGATACGCCTCTTCCTGCGCTACAACTACGCCCGCTACCGCCTGGCGAGCCTGGCGAGAATGTCCGCAAGCAGATCCTCCCGCGCACGAACGGCGGAGATGTATCGCTGGTATCGCCGGGCGATGAGGCTCCGCAGCGACCTGACCGGTGCGAATCTCGCCCTCGTCATAGCGATGGCCAAACGCACGAGGATCCCTGACGTGGATTTCAGCGAGCTGATTTCCGAAGGCAATATGGCCCTTCTCAGGGCGATCGAGAAGTTCGACGTGTCCCGAGGTTACAAGTTCTCAACGTATGCCTGCCGCGTGATCCTCAAGAGCTTCAGCCGCCTGGCAAGCAAGTCGGGCAAGCACCGCCGGCGATTTGGACTGGAATTCGACGCAAGCATGGAACCCGGAGACCACACCGAGCAGAAACGTCAGACCATCCAGAACGAGGCTCTTTCCCGGCTTCACGCGATCCTGGTCAAGAACCACGCGGAGTTAAGCGCGACCGAGCAGAAAGTAATAGACCAGCGCTTTGCCCTCACCGAGGGCGGTAAGAAGAAGACCCTGGCGGTAATAGGCGGAGAAATGGGCGTCAGCAAGGAACGGATTCGCCAGATTCAGCGATCCGCCCTGGCCAAGCTGCGGAGAGCTTTCCGCGACGAACGCCTGTCTGTCTGAACGAACGAAGCAGCGGACGCTGTTGCGCGGCGCTGTCCGGCTCCTGGTCGGACAGCGCCCGCCTTTTTTTTGGGGAACATTTGGGGAACACGAGAAGACAAGCGGTGTGTTCATTGAGAAACACCGGTAAGGTGGTAACTGGACATCAGGTTGTGCGCGCAGCGGTCGCCGTGGGACTTGGGATTCCGTGAGAAGTAGCGAAGTTGACAGCGCCCCCCTGCCGCCGCCGCTTACGTTTTGGGGAGAGTCAATTCGGCAGGACCGAATTTGGCGGCGTTGGTACCCTTCTTGGACAACTCGGGTTTGCGACCCAGGCGGTGCTTGGACAGATCGGCGTGGGAATAGAATATCTGTTTCCCTTGCCGTCTGGTTTCTACCAGTCCGCCGATACGCAGCAGGCCAAGATGACACGAAACGGTGGACTGTTTAAGCTTGAGCTTCTTCTGAACAGTCGTCACGTTCATTTCGCCTTCTGCCAACAACGCCATAATGCGGAGCCGGGTCTTGTCGCCAAGCGAGTGGAATACTCTTGCCATATCTTCAAACTTATCTATTCGTAAAGCCATTGTCTTACCTCTGAGAGTCTTTCAAGAAACCAAACAATAAAAACATATATGCGACATTCGTTCAACTACGACACTGTAGTACATTCAACCGCACTTATAAACCATGAAATTCGGATAACCCTGGCTGCCGGCCTGCCGGCAGGCAAGTTTCACCTGTTCATCTGATTTCCGATATACATCGGGAATCTTCTGTTCTATGAAAGAAACTGCCCCGAAAGGCGGTCCTTTTTATGGAGTTGCAGGGATTCGAACCCTGGACCTTCTGCGTGTCATGGGCTTATTGGGGATTATCGGCGGCGGCTGAATTAGATTCATTCTGTTGTACATTACTGTCTATCAACAACAAACGCGACGGAGCAAACGGCGGCAAGTCGTCTACTGTAGACCCGGTTCCCACCCTTCTTCGATCCCAAATGGGTAGTTTACCTTTTTCTGAAATCCGGGCTTCAGGCCGCGTCGTTTTCCATCAACGCTCTACGATATTTATTATAGACGGTCAGCACACCCGGACGATCTTTTTTCAAGGGGCCGCGGCGGTGATTACGTTTTGGGTAGGGACAATTCTGCTGGTCCGAATTTGGCGGCGTTGGTGCCCTTCTTGGACAACTCGGGTTTGCGACCTAAGCGGTGCTTGGACAGGTCGGTGTGGGAATAGAATATCTGCTTTCCCTCGCGCCTTCTCGCTACCAGTCCGCCGACGCGCAGCAGGTTCAGGTGATGCGAAGTGCTGGACTGGGGAAGCTTGAGCTTGTTCTGGATAGTTGTCACGTTCATTTCACCATCGGCCAGCAACGCCATGATGGCAAGGCGGGTCTTGTCGCCAAGCGAGTGGAATACTCTTGCCATATCTTCAAACTTGTCTATTCGTGAAGCCATTGTCTTAATTGCCTTTCCTCTGAAGTGTTCTAAGAAGAGAATTAATGCGACATCTGTTTGATCGCAAGACTGTAATATACGCGGGCGTGTTTGTAAACAGGGAATGAGTAGCCGTTCGCTGGGGAATCATACGATCATGTCGCTATGGATGCAAGTGGTTCGGCAGGGGTTATGACTCGCGGCGATATATCGCAACAAATCCGCTCAACGGTGTGAAAGGTGAACAGTGGAACAGGAGACCGCAGGAGAGCAACGTGTTCGGTGATCGCGCCGGCTAGCTGGCTTCACCGTTACCGTTTCACCTGTTCACCCGATCAACTGCTCCATGAAAAAACCGCCCCGAAGGGCGGTTCTCTTCATGGAGCTGCAGGGATTCGAACCCTGGACCTTCTGCATGCCATGCAGACGCGCTCCCAGCTGCGCCACAGCCCCAAAATTTTAAACGGCCGCCCGACCACTCGGCCAGACTGCCGCTACCTATATGTTTACCATTCGGTCATCGGAAGGTCAAGCTTCAATCTCATTTTTGCCCGCCGCATTACCACTACCATGGATTGGGGCCCACGATCGCGCACATATCCCGCAGATCGCTATCGAGGCGCGAGACAACTCCGCGGGCCTCTGTTTCATCGTCGCACAGGATGAACATCGCGCTACCGCTGCCTGTCATATGCACGGGGACGCCGCTCTGCGTCTGAATGCGGCTTCGGAGCGGAGACAACCCCCCGCAGACGTGCATCGCCGCTTCGGTCAAATCGTTATGCAGCCTCCCCCGCCACTGCGAAGGCCCGCCGGCGGAAAGCAAACCCGCGTCCAGTTGTTCCGATACCCCCACGCCAAGGCGATCGCAGGCCCGGTAAACTTCGACAGTCGAACACGCCAGCGGACCCATCACAATAACGGCTGCAAATTCGCCGACTTCCAACCGCTCGACACATTCGCCTCGCCCGGTGAGTCGCGCCGCGGGCGGACCGAGAAACAGCGGTACGTCGCTACCGAGCCGGGCCGCCATTACCGCCAAGTCCGCCGGACCACGCTCCAGCCCCCATAGTTCGTTCAGACCGCGCAGGGCGGCTGCCGCATCAGACGATCCGCCGCCCAGCCCGGCGCCGGGAGGAATAACCTTGGTGAGTTTGATGTCAACGCCACAGACATCCCTGCCGCCGGCAAGCAGTCCCGCCGCCCGCGTCACCAGGTTCTGCTCCGGCGGACCGCAGTCCGCCCCGCTGCACGCAAGCACGATCCGACCGTCAGACCGCGGGCGAAGCTCAAGGCGATCGTACAGGGTGACTTTCGCGACCATCGAATCGATCGAATGGAAACCGTCCCGGCCCCGCGGTGCGACCAGGAGATTCAGGTTGATCTTCGCGGGTGCATGGAGGAGAAGTCCCCGGGCGTCCAGAGGACAACTTTGAGGCATGGCTTCAAGCCTCGCAGACCGATGGTCCTCTGTATTGTCCTGATTCATTTGCGTAATGTTCCCAAATCGCTGCCACCCTGTCAATCTCGGGGGAAGGGCCTGGGGGGTGCAGTGTCGCAGTCAATATGCCGGCGACCGGCGCGATACGCAACCGGGAAATGTCGGTTGGCAGGAAAACCGCTCGATCCGATGCCAATGCACCCTGACCGCAGACAGTCTGATCGCGCCGCATCGCACTGCAATGCAACAGCCTCACTTGGAACGAACTGACAGATGATTTAAGGGCAGGCTAGATTGCTATGGAACCCAAGTCTTCCTGCGAGTCTGAGCCCGAATTGCCAAAAATCGACAACCCGGCGGATACTCTCGCAGCATAGCGAATCACGTTGGCTCGCCTGGCCTTTTCGATCTCCTGGTCCAGTTCGTCTGTGTCATTGTGAGCTGCGCAGTGGCTCGGTCGATATGCCCGGACGTTGTTACCTCCGTTGTACATCTCGTTACCTCTACGATTTGAAAAATGAACCGTTCCTAACACTTGATCCGGTCGGCCCTCCATGGCTAACCTGACTACTCCAAACCTACTACTCCAGTTGACATATTATTATGCGCCCGACAAAATGGGCAAAGCAAGAAAAAATTATCTTTTTTTTTTGCTTGGCTTCCGAACTCACCGTCGCTTCTGATTCGGCGAGACAAGAGGCATCTCGCACTCGGCGGCAACGTCGATCAATTCCTGCCGCTCAAGATCTTCAATGCGTTTTCCACGCGAGTCCAGAAGTTCGTTAAACTTGATGCATCTGTCCTGCATGCATTCGTGCGTATCGTGCGAACCTCCGAGCAGAACGAAGTTGTCGGCATTGGTGACTCGCACCTCGCCGTCATCGCAATCCATTCCCACTCCGAGCAACATCGCCTTGGTATTCCGTTTACTTTCCACCGCCTGGCTCCTGTGAGTTTCGCTTCAATGTTATTGTATCCTCCCCAATCGAAACGGGAAGAAAAAAGCCGCATCCCGCCGCCACAATCTTCAAAATACTTGACACTCGCGCGGAAGGCAATATCCTAATGCGGTCACACTTAGTTTGAATCCCTGACCGAATGGAGTAACCCTATGTCTGGCCGGAATGTTACCGTAGTTGGTTTGCAGTGGGGAGATGAGGGCAAGGGCAAGATCGTTGACGCCCTGGCAGGACACATGCGATATGTTGTGCGATACTGCGGTGGCGCCAACGCGGGCCATACCGTGCTGGTCGGGCAGGAGAAATTCGCGCTCCACCTGATCCCCTGCGGCGTACTGCGCCAGGACGTATGCAACATCGTGGGCAACGGTGTGGCGTTCGACCCGGCGGTGGCATGGCAGGAGATCTCTGCCCTTCGCGAGCGGAACGTCAGTGTCGACGGCGGGAACCTTCGCATATCGTCGGCTGCAAATGTCGTCATGCCATGGCACAAACTCCAGGACACTCTCAGCGAGGCGAGCCTTGCCGCGGGCAAGAAAATCGGAACGACTGCCAGGGGCATTGGACCGTGCTACAGCGACAAGGCCAACCGTTCGACGGCCATCCGGGCGGCGGATCTGCTTGACGCGACCGTTCTGACCGAAAAGGTCCGCGCCATCGTCGAGATCAAGAACTGGATCTTTGCGGCGCTTTACCAAGCCGACCCGATGGATGCTGAAGCGATCGCGGCGGAGTATATCGAACTGGGCAAGAACCTCGAGACGATGATCTGCAATACCGGCGGACTGCTGCGCGCCGCGGTGGCCGAAGATGTACCGATCCTGTTCGAAGGCGGACAGGGAAGCATGCTCGACGTGGATCACGGAACGTATCCGTTCGTGACCAGTTCCAACGTGACGGCGTGCGGGGTACCGAGCGGTGCGGGTATTCCCCCCTCGGCAGTCGGTCGCGTCGTCGGACTGATCAAGGCGTACTCGACGCGCGTTGGCGAAGGCCCCTTCCCCACCGAGCAGGACAATGAACTCGGTAATACTATCCGCGAGGCCGGTAACGAATACGGAACGACGACGGGGCGCCCAAGGCGGTGCGGATGGTTTGACGCGTTCGCGGTGAAATACGCAACGGACCTCTCCGGCGTCGATGAACTGGCGCTGAGTCTGCTGGACGTCCTGACGGGCCTGGGCGAACTCAAAATCTGCACGGGCTACCGAATCAATGGCCGGGAGCAGGAAATGTTCGACCCAGCGGCAATGAGCGGGGTCGAGTGTACTTACATTACGCTTCCCGGTTGGGACTGCGACATAACCGGATGCCGAACATTCGACCAACTGCCCGCCGAAGCCCGAGATTACGTGAACTGCGTTGAAAAATTGCTGCAACGCCCGGTAGGTTTCGTTTCCGTGGGACCCGAACGCTCGCAGACCATCGTGCATAATTCCCTCACCGAGGGACTCGACAAGTGAAAACCCTGACGCCCGAGACCGTTACCGCCGCGCGCGCCGCATTGGGAATACCCCAGGAACGTATCCCCCAATCGGTGGCCATTATCATGGACGGTAACGGCCGGTGGGCTCGACAGCGAGGCTTGCCCCGTGTCGCCGGACATGCCCAGGGCGCACTGGCCGTACGCAAAATAGTGAAGGAATCGGCCAGACTCGGGCTGGGCGCATTGGCGCTGTTCGGCTTTTCGGTAGAGAATTGGCACCGACCGGCAAAAGAAATCGAAGCGCTGATGGGCCTCTATGCCCAGTACCTCGCATCCGAACGCGAGATGGTAATAGCATGTAATATCCGCATGCGCCATATCGGACGCAGGGAAGGCCTGCCGCAAAGTGTCCTCGACGAAATCGACTGCACCGAAGAAGTCTCCAAAAATCACACGGGAATGCACCTGTGCCTGGCGCTTAATTACGGAAGCCGTGCGGAAATCACCCAGGCCGTTCGCTCCATCGCCGGGAAAGTCGCCGACGGCGATCTCGACATCGACCGGATTGACGACGAGACGATCTCGGCAGCGTTGGACACCGACGGCGTGCCCGACCCGGATCTCGTCGTCCGCACGTCAGGCGAGTTGCGATTGAGCAATTTCCTGCTCTGGCAGATATCCTACGCCGAACTCTACTCGACCGAGACCCTCTGGCCGGACTTCGACGAAGCCGAATTCCACAACGCCCTCAAGGCGTATGCGTCGCGTCACAGACGCTTCGGCCAAGTAGACGACTCAAACTGCTGAATGAAGACGAGAATCATATTAGGTGCGATCATGCTCACCGTGCTGTCCGGGGTCCTGGCGCTGGACTGGTTCCTCGAATATGCGCGAGTAATACAAATCGTACACGCTGACGGACCGGCGGTGGTCCTCCGCGGACTGCCCGTCGCAATCGTGCTGATGCTCGTTGCCGCACAGGCGGTCTGGGAGATGGCCAAACTCTGCGGCGCCGCGGGCGTGTTGATCCTCGGAAGGTCCGCCGTCATAGGCGCAGCGGGGCTCGGTACCCTCCCGCTGTGGTGGCAGTTTGTAGGCGGAGAGCTTACCGGTCAAGCCGTAATACTGCTCCTCGCAGGCCTGATATGGATAATCTTCCTTGAGCAGATGATCGCCAGGCGGACCGCTGACGCCATCCGCACCATAGCATGCACTACTCTGACCGCCCTGTACCTCGGCGTCGGCGGTGCGATGATCCTCCAGATTCGCCTAGCCGACCCGAACGGACTCGTAAAGCTGGTGATGTTCCTTGCGGTCGTAAAGTTCACCGACATCGGCGCGTACTTCACCGGTTCAGCAATAGGACGCCGCAAGCTCATCCCGTGGCTTTCGCCGGGCAAGTCGTGGGAAGGCCTGATCGGCGGCCTGCTCACCGCCGCCGGCGTGAGCATCCTGATCGCCCATTTGGGGGATATCGGGATCGCGGTATGGCAAGCGGGGCTCTTCGGCGTGATCGTCGGTCTTACCGGGCAGTTCGGGGATCTGTGCGAAAGCCTTCTCAAGCGATCGGCAAGGCTCAAGGACAGCTCGTCGATGGTCCCGGAATTCGGCGGTATCCTCGACATTATCGACTCGCCCCTGATCGCCGCACCCGCCGCATTCGCACTCTTTGCGATCATGTAAGGCGATCGGCGTTTCGATGTTTCCGACCGCGGCGAACAACAGCACACAGTCCCAACAATAGCACGATTGCGGAGGAGGGTTCGGGCGTGACGAGCAATTCAAAACTGTGTGTGTCCGAATAATTGTCAACGCTATTGATGATACGCAAGTCGATGGTGTGCGGCCCGGGGTCGAGGCCGGAGATCTCCAGTTCAAGCATTTCGAAGTAACCACCGTACTGCCCATCGGTGGGAAGAAAACTCGTCCAGCCACCGCCGTCGAGATTGTAATACCCGCCGGCAATCGTGTTGATGGTGATATCGGCGCCCGATTCGGCCCATGTCTTGGGATTCTTGTTGTCGATCGGATTGACGATCGCATATCCGGAGAAAGCGAATATCCCGGCATCGGCGTCACTACCGTCGGTATCACCGATGACAAGCGGAACGGTGTCCAGTATGTCCGGTATACTGTCATTGTCGGAGTCGAGGTGGCCGACCTGGACGCTGGTGTACGAGCTGGGGTCCAAAACGGTATTGATCATCAGCGCGTCGGGTTGGGGCGGCGTTACCCGGGTGCCCGCCGAATTGCGTTCGGCGTTTCCGTTGATCCCGTTGAGATACCCGCTGCGCTGGTTGTTCCTCGCGCCGCTGCCGTAGTACTCGTCCAGTGCGAAGAACACATGCCCGAGTTCGTGAGACAGCACCCGCTCGTAGCGGTCGATCCCCCACCCGTTGTTACCGTAAGTGGTGACTATATACGGTCCGCCGAACTCTGAGAATGCAAAGCGGTTGTCGGAGAACATGTTGTTGGCGTCGGCAGCATCGTTGACCACGTACAGCGTGGCGGCCCAATGGGTGTCGAGAGAATCTCGCTGATCGTTGTTGAAGTCCCTGGTGTTGATATCCGCGTTGGAACTGTTGTAGCCCATCGCGGCCATCACCTGGTTCATCCAGAGCGATCTGTCGCCGTATCCGCTGCGGGTGATCGGTTCGTAGCCCGTGGCCATCGGAACGCCCGCGTTGACGTAGTTAACGGTAATGTCCAGGCGTGCGTTGGGATGGTAGGATGCGGTGAGTCCTTCCCAGAACGCGGCGGCTTGCTCAATTTCGGTGTGCAGATCGGTCAGTTGCCCGGCGGTCCAGTCTTCCTGGTTGGGGTCTGTCGAACCGTCGCTCTCGAGGAAAATCACGTTGAGAGCGAAACTGCCCAGCGCGTACGCCGACTGATCCCTGTCTTGCGCCTGCCATGGACGCCGCGCCGCGAGGCGGTCGGGGCAGGCGGCCAGGGACGCCAGAGATACCGCGACGACCATCAGCTTCGGTAGTGCATATCTCCGGCGGGCATCTTCTTTGTGTTCTTTGGGGCTTCTTGTCACTCGCTTGTGTCTCACTGGACTCACTTCCGATCGGCGATAAGGCTCTTGCCGTCGAACAAGTCAATCTCCAGCCGCAGTGAGCACGAAACCGACCCGTGAACATCGGGCAGGCGCGGCGTATACAAGTGTGAATTCCTCCGGGTAACTGCACTTGGAAGCGGTGTGGAGACAGAATGGTGAAAAGCAAGGGCGGTCCTCTGTCCAGACACCGGTTCGGGGCCCCGGCTCAGGGGCCAAGTACGTCATCCTTCACAACACTACCATCATACCACCAACACCCCGATTTGTCAACCTGCAACCAGCACTATCTCCGGGACCAAACTACCGGCCGCCCTGCAGGGAAACGCATCTTTTTTGCATCTCATGTAATCAAATCCTGCATATAACGCTTGCAATTGCCGAAGGTAATTGTATATTCCACGCGACGCTACACGAACTGACCAGGATCAGACAATGAACGACGAAATCACACCCATTGACAACGAGAACATCTTCCGCCCTGCAGACGACGTCGATACGGATGCCCAACTGCAGAAGGAATTAGACGAGGCCCTGGGCGACTCGAGCCTGATGGACCTCATGGACACCCCCGCGGCGAGACCGGCTAGACGTTCAAGCCGCGGCGCCGGAAGCGATATCCAGTCCGGAGCGGTCCTGGCGATACAGGACGATACTATCTTGGTGGAACTAAGCGCCAAGGCACAGGGAATCCTTCCGGTCAAACAATTCGAAGAAGAGCCCCTTCCCGCCGAAGGCGATATCGTCGAGTTCACCGTCGAAGGATACAACGACAGCGAAGGTCTCTGGATGCTAAGCCGCCAGGGCGCGATACTGGCCGCCACGTGGGAAACCATCGAAGTGGGCAAGGAAGTCGAAGGACGCGTCACGGGACACAACAAGGGCGGACTCGAACTGAACGTAAACGGTATCGACGCCTTCATGCCCGTCAGCCAGATCGAACGCTTCGGCGGCGTGGAAGACATGTCGCAATACGTCGACCAGAAACTCCAGTGCCAAATAGTCGAAATCGACAGCTCCCGCGACTCTCTGACAGTCTCCCGCAGAGCGCTGCTCGACGCACAGGCCGAACTGAACAAAGAGGAACTGTTCGAAACCCTCCAGGAGGGCGCCGTGGTAATGGGGGTCGTCAGGAACATCATGCCCTACGGCGCGTTCGTTGACATCGGCGGCGCCGACGGCCTGCTGCACGTACGAGACATGAGCCACGCACGCGTCGAAAAACCCGAAGACGTGGTCTCCGTCGGGCAGGAACTCAAGCTGTCGGTCCTGAAGGTCGACCGCGAGGAAAAGAAGATCGCCCTGGGCCTCAAGCAGGCCATGCCCGACCCGTGGGACTCCGCGGCGGTCCAATATCCCGTCGGAGACATCGTAAGCGGGCGGGTGGTCAAGCTGATGAACTTCGGGGCGTTTGTGGAACTCACACCGGGCGTTGAAGGCTTGGTCCCAATCAGCGAACTGACGTTCGAACGGCGAATAGCCCACCCCAAGGAAATAGTAAATGAAGGCGACGTGATAAAAATCCGCGTGATGAGCGTCGACCTCGACCGAAAACGGATAAGCCTCTCGCTGAAGCAGGTAGGCGACGATCCGTGGGTAGGCGCAGCCGTTCGCTGGGCTCCGGACAGCATCATAGAAGGCGTCGTGACGAAAGAAACCGATTTCGGCGCGTTCGTACAACTGACGCCCGGCGTCGAAGGTCTGGTGCATATCAGCGAACTCAGCGAGCAGCGGGTAAACCGCGTCGGCGAAGTAGCCCGCGAAGGCGAAACCATCAAGGCCAAGGTCATTTCGGTGGACGAAGAAACCCGTCGCATCAGCCTGTCGATCAAGCAACTGACAAGTTCAACCGGCGACGAATACGGTTACCCGACCGAAGACGACGACCTGCCCCCCAGAGAACCCAAGAAACGCAAAACCCCGCTCAAAGGCGGGCTCGGCGGCGGAGGCCTATTGATCCAAATGCCCGAAGGCCTCCCCGACGGCCCCGACGACAGCGGGGAAAAAGAAGAGAGCTGATTCCGCCGACGTCCCTCGGCTTGGGGAAGTTTGAGCGTTAGCGATACGTCCATTGCCCGTCAGCCATCAACTCAACTCGCAGCAAAGTTCGCCGCCACTTCTTGAAAACAATGTGACCCCGGTGTGCTGATCATCTATAATACGCAGATCATAGATGGGCGATCACGCGGCGTGGGCTGTGCCGCCGCTAATCTCAATCGTTCGGAAGAGAAGGAGACAGATTATGTCACGTCGATTCGGGTACATCGCTCAGATAGCAACACTGGCCTTCTGCATATTGCTCTGGTTCGTTTATTCTTCAGGAGATCGTCCCTTTTTCGTTTACCTCACGATTCCAGTATTTGTTGCCATAGGAGTGGGTTGGCTTCTCACCTTTGAGGGCAGGCGAAGAGGGGAAGTGCCGAAATCAGCAGTTCTCGCGATGTTTGTGGCGTGCAAATCAGATGAGACTGACGAGCAATGGATAACGGTCCGATTCCCACCAAAAGCATCATCTTTGAGCAAGATGAAGCTTCGGCTGCAAATGAACGATGAGGATGCCTTGCTGGATTATGTAATGTCATTATTCGATATTTTCGTGCAGAAAGAGCCGCAGACCGTAGCCTACTTCTCACCCGGTATCGGAGTTCTGACTTGCAGACGGGATGATATTCTTCGCCTCCTGGAAAAATACGGGGAGTACAACCTGGACGAATGGTACGCCCTATTAGGAGCGATTCGACGCAATGGGGGAGATCGCTGCAATCTTGACAAGATCGAGATCAGGTAATTTGGCCGCAAGCACCGAAGACGGGGAAACGGGGCACAATCACCTATTATTATCTGATGCCCAAAAGCCTCGCCGGGGACACCGACGGCAGCGGTGGAAGAAGAGATAGCTGACGCCGCCGGCGTCCCTCGGCTTGGGGATATCCAAGCGTTACGTTAGCGATCCGTCCAGTGCTTGGCGCCGAACCATCGTACGGCCAGGTACATCATCCGCCTGCGCCACCATGATACGCCCAGGGCCTTCATCAGTCTCTCAAACAGTGCGTCCATGGCCTTTCGGTCGTATTCTCTCAGGGCGCCGTCGATGCGCCACTGTAGGTCCCCTGTATATCCGGCGTCGTGAATCACTGCGGCCTGGCGATAGCGCCCTGTCATCGGCGGGCCGATGAGACGCCAGAAGAATCGCGGTATCGAGGCGCCGTCGGTGGTAGTCCCCGCGGGGGCGATCAGCGTAGTCCCAGCGCCGATGCAAACAACGAAGTCATACGCAAGCTTGAATTCAGCCCCGGTATCGTGAAGGACAAGCGTCCCAAAACTGATTTCATCCCTTTCAGCAGACATTTCAATCCCCCCCATTGGCGTTTCCCGCCGGCTGGGTGGTTGGAGAAGGACGATACAGCCCCAGATCGGTCCCGCCGTCGCTGATTGTGATCGTGACGTTCTGGATGGTGGCGTGTCTTTCGGCGGTGATGGCGATACCCTGGCCGCCGAGCCCGCCGGTTCCGTCGCATCCGGAACACGCGAGCAGAATTACCGCGATGATTAATACTGTCTTCATTTTATTTCTCCAGTGCGTCAAGTTTGTTTTCGATGCGCACGAGGCGCGCTTTGATGTCCTCAAATTGTGTCTTCTGCGATTCCTTCCGCTCGGAGATGGTGGCTGCATTTGTCACGGCAATCGCCCCGACCGTTCCAAGAGCGCCGGCGAAAAGAACAATCAAGCCAATCAGCCAACGAGGTACGGAGTCACTTTTTGCCATTGTCAATCCTGACACTAGAATTGCCCTTCGGGGCAGTGGAAATTTTCGCGGTTGAGCATCGCCTTGCGGCGGCATCTGGTTTGATGCTTGA
The DNA here is from genome assembly GCA_964607575.1 of uncultured Planctomycetaceae bacterium. Classification (GTDB taxonomy): domain Bacteria; phylum Planctomycetota; class Phycisphaerae; order SM23-33; family SM23-33; genus BS750m-G57. The sequence continues at coordinate 18,605 of CAZSLS010000041.1, forward strand.
TGCTGCAGTCGGTCTGGTCGCAGGCGGCGCAGATAGTCAACCGCTCAACCATCAGCGGTTTCTCACCAGTCACTTCACACTCGGGGATACTTTCGGATGTGAAACCTTCCGGACACGGAAACATGTCCCCTTCCACACTTGCTACCCGATACGCTTCGATCAGCATCGCTCGTGTCGCCGGGAGCGTTCGACAGTTTCGGCAATGAACACGGGTGCGGCATGGCGGGCTGTTGTGAAGTGGGCGGGGGACCGTCATGTCATCGACACGGCGATGGCCGTACCTCCCCCGACTTTGGGCAGGCTGAAAGAACCGGTGATCTTGCCCGTGTCGCCGTCGCAGGTCAATCCCGTTATCGGACCCAACTGAGTACCGCAACTGCAATCCGCCACGGGTCGCCATCGCCCCAGCGTTGTACTGTAGGCCTGGGCGCACCAACTCGAACCCGTCCAGGCGATCGTAAGAGTGATTACCGTAATAGAGTCGACAACGTGGACCCACGTCCAGTAGCACTCGCATTCGGAGGTATATTTGGCGCCGTAGACAAGAGTCGCGTTGTAGCCCCCCGAAAAGACAACCGTCGCGGACGACGGATCGCTGCAATCATCGCATGGCGAACTCTCGCAACAGCATCCGGCGGCAAGCAGTATCCCACTCATGATCCACAATCTCCATCCACGCCGTTTTCGTAACTGAACCAGTACTCGATAGTCCCTCCGCGATCGACCTCTCGGATCCAAACGATGTTTCCAGTGGTGCAGGGCATTATCTCGAAAGTGTCGTAACCGGTTTCGGCTGGGTCGAGGTTGGCGGGATCAACACCGTTGCCCTCGATGTGGGCGTCGGCGCCCGTGTTCATGTCCTCGATTGTATTGCGGGCCGGATTGGTTGATGTGGTACCGGACCGCCCCCCGCTCAGCGTCGCCCACCCGCCGTACCCGGAAGATGACTTGTAGACTTCCGAGAAGGCGTATTTCCAGCGGTTCGTTCCGTCGGAGGCGTTACCGGTAATCTCGGCGTGGAAACCGGTGGATATCCAACCGAGATCGATCCACGTTTCGATACCCCCACTGATGTCGCGTCCCTGCCAGAAGCGGACGATCCGGGCTGCCCGCCCGTCATCGCGCTGGTTGATGTCCCGTGCCTCACTGGCAACCAGTCCCCCCGGCGAAGTGGCGTCGCCCCAGGCCGGCGGGGCGGCATCTGAGTCCCACCATTGCTGGGTTATCGTGTAGTCGCCATCGCCATCGTTGGTGACGATTTTGGCGATACCCGCGATTGCGGCGCAGGTCCGGGGGTCAGCGCGGTCTTCGGCGGCAGGTCGGCGGACGGAATCCAGCGCGACCTGCTGTCGGCGGTAGTTTTCTGTCTGCTTTGTAATCATTACCTGGTCACCTGCAGTAAGGGCGATTCGAGAACCAGTTCGGTCTTGGCGGCTCCGGACTGGAAGTTCCATACGACTGCTATCACGACCGGGGCGAAAGCCTGGGCATCGGCGATGTCTCTTCCACCGATTCGCAGATTGACTTCCCGCCCGCGTGTGGCCGATATCGCGTCGCCAACGTGATACGTCCTGTCAATTCCTCGCAAGATAATGCTTCCATGACCGATGGCGTCGGACGTGGCGTCCTGAACCGCCGATGCATACAGGGCAGCATCGCCCGAGTCATCGACACTGTCGCCTTCGTCGCCGAGAGCGGTCCGCCACTTGAAACGATGCGGGGCGAAGACGACCTTCTCCGCCCGGAACGGCCAGGAACTGTCCGGCGTGTAGTCCGCCAGAGCGGTTACGCACTCGTCGGACTCTATCGACCCGATCAGGCGAAGCGTCAATTGCGGCTCGCCGGCGACGTTCTCGATCGTGTTGTACAGCAGTTGCAGATACGACAATCCGCCGTAGAGATCGTAGAGACTGCTACCGCCGGATTGAATACCCCTCGCCTCGGCGGTGGCGTACGGATACCAGTCGTGCAGTGTGTTCGCCGTCAGGGTAAAGCCCGCCCGATCGGGCCAGATGCAGGCGGGTACCTGCAGGCGTGAATCATCGTCTCCCGCTATCGCCATCAGCACAGCAGCCGGAAGGGTCCGGTCGGCGTCGTCGAAGCTGAGGGAGTGTGCAACCGGGCGGGGGCGTCGAACCGCCCTGCCGCCTGCCCCATACTCGCTCAGATCGGGAATCTGCTGCACGATCGGTCCCAGGGCGCCATCCTCGTTCCACACAAACGAGCGGAACGGGTGTTTGCGAGCGTCGTCCAGACCGTAGGTATAGTTCGCGCAGAACGTGCGGTACTCCGCGGGCGTCCAGTTCCGCCACGCTACAACTCCCGACGCGGCGTAGTCGTCAAGATCATCGTCGGAGGTCCAGTACGGTTGCAGATCCGATGCGGATTGGCTGGAATACTCGAGCGATACTTCACAGCGTTTGCGGTCTCCGACTACCAGCACGGCGTTGGCGATGCTATGGTTGTCTCGCGAGAAGTCGAGACGCTGGACGCTGCAGCGCTGCGCGTCGAGGGAACCGGACGACAGGTCGTCGGCCCAGTCGCCCAGGTACGGTCCGGGGCGTCCGCCGCGGTGCAGGCGAAACACGCGAAGGCTGTGGGCCCCGTCCGGACCGGCCCACGGTTGGATCGCAAAGCCCAGGCCCGCGGGAAGCAGCACGGCCCGTATCGCGTCGAGCAGATCAAGCCCCGTGACGTTGACTTCCCCGATAGTCGCCGAGGCGATCTGTTGGATCGCGGGCCAATCGGTTGCGGTGTGACTTATCACCTTTCCGCTGTCAAACCATTCGATCATGCTCCGCAGGGCGGTGTATGCGTCCCAGTGTCGTCCCTGGCTTACGACGCTGCCTTGCTGGTCGCGGACGATCCGCCCCGGCGCGCAGAAAACCGCACAATGACGCTCCTCCTGCGTCTCGCCGGCGAGCGTCCAGTTCGGATCTCCGGCGTTGGGCAGACCGCCTTCGTTGAAAACGACCGGAAGGTTAGTCGCCACCACATTGGCGCGCACGCGATCGTCATCATCGGCGGTGCCTGCAATTTCGGCATCGTCGACCTGCCCGGTCATGTACCATGCCCCGGTCACCGCGCATCGTCGCAGGAACACCTCCGGTCCGTAGGCGACCACTCCGGCTGACTCGAAATCCGGATTGGCCTGAATGGTCAAAGATCCCTGCCCCGCATAGCCTCTGAAGATTTCCCTGCCGCGCGCTGACGAGCTGGTCTCGACGAGACGAAACCGATCCCCAGCGCAGATATCCAGGCGTTCGGGTCGGTCGCGGTCCTTTCCGTCGCCGGCGCCGATGATTCGCCTGAGGGTCATACTGGAGACCTTTCCGCCAGATGCCCATTGAAGCACCGCCGGTTCCCAATAATCCTGCGGTGTTTCGGTCTCCCATCCGGGACGACCGGACCGTTCGGCTCGAACCGCCGCGTGATAGAGACGATAGTTCTGCGGGCGAAAAACCACACCGCGCCTGGCAGATCTGAAGGCACATACACCCATTTCCAGAGATCCTTGTTGATTGAGTCCGTCCGCCCGTTCGCACCGGCGGTCAAAAAGTTGTTGTCAGGATTACCGGCGGAGTCATCGGGGCGGAAGAATCGGCGACAACCGGACCGACAACGGGCGACACGTGCGATTCAACACCGCTCGCGCCGCGCGCCGTAACGCCAAAGAAGTAAGTTTGCCCGCCAACCAGCGATAGCGTGCAGGCCTGCACGCCGTCCCGCTCATAGCTGACGGTGGCTTGAGGATCGCCGGCGGTGATTTCCGGACCGGAGGCGTGGTAGACGGCGAAGTCCTCCGGCCTGACGCCGCCTTCGGGAATCCTGTACGTCCATGACACAGTCACCTGCCCGCCCGAAAGCACCTCGGCGCTCGCGGCTTCGACCGGACTGGGGCGCAGCCCAAGCCACTGACCGCCCGCGGTCGTCTCGAACTCGCAACGGCACGAGATGTCGGGCGTTTCCGCATCGTCAATGACCGGTCGGAGTACAAGCGTGTACCGCCGGCTCGGGGCGAAACTGCTACCGACGAGAATGCCCGAAGCTTGTCCCGCGGGAATCACCGCTGCCGGATCGGCCTGAAAATCAGTGTCCACCAGGCTGCCTTGTGTAACGTACAGATGGTATCCCGTGTGCGGGCGTTCGGCAGCGGGGAGTCCGGCAGTGATCCCCGCGGTCGTCGCCGGCGGTTCGGGGGTCGAGGTATCCTGGACCGGCAGGCCGGCGGTTATGTATGCCGCAGTCGTCACAGGGCAGCCTCCTGCCGCCTGGCGGCCGCCTGGTTGGTCAGTCCATAGTTGCGGTCGGCGAGGGGCGTCGCGTCGTCATTGTCGATGTATCCCTCGACGCCGGTAGTAACGCGGGTCGAGGCGCCGCGGACGGTGTCGTCGTGGATTCCGGCGGTCTCGAAGTTCGCCCCGTTACCGGAGTAGAAACAATACGGGTCATGCATGGGTCTTCCGAAATCTCTGATCCCGTAGGTACCGTTGTTCGTGATCCGGCAGGCGGAGACCGACTGGCCCGGAGATCCGGTATGAACCCCGTAGCTGCTGTTCTTGTCGGCGACGCAGTTTACCAGGTCCGCCCCGGTGGCCAATTGGAAACCGGTCTGGTTTTCAAAGGAAACACAGTTAACGCACGCGCCAATGTTCTGATAGAAACCGGCGGAACTGTTATTGTAGGCCACGCAATTAACCGCCGCCCCCCCGTAAAGACCAAACCCGTATCCGCCCGCGTTATCGTAAGCCTTGCAATGGAGGATATGGCTGTATTGGATATGATTGCCCCCTCCCCCGATTCCGCCCTTCTGGGTCTCCGATCCGATGCAGTTGACCAGCGAACAGTAGCGGAGGTTCGCGTCGGCGGCCCACGCCGAGTCGACCGTCCGGCGGGTGTGAATGTTCCTGAATTCGAGGTACGTGCGGATCGCGGAATTGCGGAAACCGGTATACGCCTTCAACGCCCCGTCCAATATCGCCAAAGACCCGTCTTCGACCCACGAGGAATCGACGCCGACGAAGTAGATCGGCGCCGCGTTGGTCCCGTCGGTCTCGAGGCAGACCCCCGGGGTCGTGGTGTTGTCGGCGAGGGGGGTGACGGATTGGGCCTGGGTCGCGTTGGTAATTCCGTTGGCGGGGATGATATCGGTCTCGTCGAAACCGGGATCGAGCCAGATCAGGAGCATGTCGTCGGCGCCCAGGAAGCCGCCGTCGTTCGTTTCGACGATGTACCCGTTCCATGCGGACGCCGAGGCTTCGGCGACGATATCGCCGATATCCCAACCGAGCCCCGTGGCCGTAACGTCGGTCCCGTTGCAGTCGACCAGGACGAGGCGCGAGAGATCGCCCGTTCCGCCCTTGATATAAAGCGTATCTCCGGGGCTCAGGGCGCCGGATACGCCCGTCCCGCGAATCGCGTTCTGGAGTCCGGCGGGTCCGGTGTACGGGTCGCCGGTAGTGGTCCCGGCGGCGCCCTGCCAATAGGTCTCTTCGCCGATGTCGCAGTAGTAATCAGTCATGGTTATCAGTCCAACTGTTTGTAGTAAATGGTGACGGTCATCGAGCCGGCGGAGATATTACCCCAGTCGCCGGCCCCGGTTACGGTTACACGGGGGGTGCTCGCCGAACCGACGAACGCATCGAGCGCCCCGGCCGCCGAACCCACCGTCCCTGCGCCCAGAACGGACTGGGCGGTGTCTTCGCTGTAGGCGTCGGTATCACCCGAGACGCCGACCTCAATCACGGCGGTGGTGTCACCGGTGAACCCGGTGGTTACTACCGCTTTGAATCCGATAACGATCGAACCGGCGGGAATAGTCCCGGAAGTAAAATCGACGTACCCGGTGGCGTCGCCGTTGTCGGTGAAATCGCCGACGTCGAGGGCTTGGGAGACCAGTTTGCGGGCAGAGACGTTCCCGACGACCGAGAACATCGCTCTCCCGCGGTAATCGGTGATATCCGAGAAGTCAAACTCGCCCGAAGCGTCGGCGACAATCGTCGCCAGCGGTACATGGGCGTCAGCGGGAAAACCGGTAGTGTTAACCGTGAGCACGCCCGAGGGCGTCAGGTAGATGTAGTTGGTCGAGTCGGCGGTCAGGGAATTGCCCGACGATCCCGCATAGCTCCGCGCAGTCGAACCGTCGGTGAACTCGCCGGACCAGACACCGAACGCCGCGTCGCCGTCCTTGACTACACGGAGTTTGTTGACGGTTGCAAGGATGCGGTTGTTGATCGCCTCTTTGCGAAAGTCGCTCGTGTAGTATTCGGCCTGCCCGATAGTACAATGCTCCGCGCCCGTGCCACTGTCACTCGTACCGCTCAAAGCCGCCGCGGCGGAAGTGCTCAGTGCTGTTTCTGTAGGGTTTGCCATTAGCTCATGTCCTCAGATTCTGTGAAAGAAAATCCCAATCTGCTGTCAGAGGGATCGTATGAATCAACTGTCAAATCAGCCGCCGGGCGAGCGTGGCTGGTAAGGGTCACCTCGCTCGTCCACGCCGGCGAATCGTTACCGTGCCTGTCGGCGACGACAACCACGATCGGGTAGGCGCCTGGAGGCATGGGCTGGGATGTCCATTCCAGCATGTCGCAATCGAAGCCGTACTCGCCCCGCCCGAAATTCGCCCCGTAGCCCCTGGCTCCGGCGGCGTCAAAACCGTATGCATCGCCATACCCAATACCGTATCCGCCGGCGCCCCGCCCGCCGGGAAAGAACTGCTGGACGTGTTCGAGCCGGTCGGCTTGCGACTGACCGGAATCACCGCAGTAGACCTTCCAAACGTCCCCGGGCATGTACGCCAGCGACAACTGGGGAGTCCGAACCCTGATCCGGTTGGCGAAGACCGCATCCAGACCGAACGCCTCGTCCCAGTAGTTCATCTCCGCTTCGGAGGCATCCACCGCCAAAAGCAGAACCAGGTCGCTCGCTGACGACTCGGTAAGGATGAATTCGACACTGCCCTGACGCGGCAGGTCCCACGACACCAACGCACCGGAAACGTAGCATTGGATGACCTTGTCGCCATGGGTGGTCCTGATACTCAGGCACCTGCCGCCGTGAAAGGGGCGGTCGTCAACTATTGTTATCCCGTCGGTAGAGTAGCTCATGGCGCCGCCTGATGGATTTCCGCAGTTATTGGCGCCGAAGCGGTATAGTCCTGCCCGTTGGCCCACGCGCGCGATGCTCGAGGCCGATAGGACATCAGCACGCAGTCAGTACACCCCTGCCCATCGGTTCCGACGTACGTACCGGACGTACCGACGAGTTGCTGGCGTTGACGTATGAGGGCCTTGAGACCCTGGTGCGCCTCGGTTGGCGTGTCGCCGGTGACCGTCAGTTCGCCGCGCAGCCGGATTCTGCGTCCGGTGCGTCCGCAGAGTTGCAGGAAGTCACCGTTCACGCCGGGCAGGTTCTCCATGTAGACCCTGGCCTCGGGCGAGCCCGGAACCTCAACGGCAGAACAGTCACACAGCAATTGCGAGTCAAAAGTCGGATTACTCATCGTCCCTTCCCTGTAAATCAGTAAAGCACCGAGCCATCGGTCCCACCCCGAACAAAGTCGTTATGGACCTTCTGCTTTTCAGTGCCCGCGTAGTAGTTTGTGATATGAACGATCGTTGGCCCGGCGCCTTCAACGTCATCGGCGACCGGATCGCTGTCTTGGGGTTCTATGTAAATGCTCGACTGCTTCATATTGCGCCTCCGCTGTTTAAGTTAGAGTCACCGGCCCGGTCGCCCCGTCGCCGCTGGCGGCCAGGAACGGTACACCGCAAGTCGCGGCGCGATTGTGCCCGGTAAGGTTGTCCGATCCGCCGGTCCGCGCGTTGGTTATGGTCAACGTTCGATCGGGCCCGCCGCCAACGCCCTTAAGGGTGGCGCTCAGCGTGCCAAAGCACCCCGCCGCGGCGGCGGCTTGGGCGGGATCGGTAAAGGTCAGCCTTCCATGAAGGACCGCGCTACCGTATCCAACGCGGCGGTGGTATATCTCGTCGTCGCCCGGCGGCGATACGATCTCATCGCGGCGCTCGTACCATTCGATAGACAAGACATCGCTCAGTTCGGTCGCGCCGATACTTACATTCTGTGGATTATGGACAGATGGCATGGGTCTCTCTCCCGATCAGTGTGACGCGGCGGTCGATAGTGCGTAGGTCACTTCCAGACCAAGGCGGCAGAGAACCCATGGATCGACGCCGGGTTCGCTGAGTTCGATGTCGGCAGGCCGCCACAATATCGCCGGTCTATACAGGTCCGCGGTCGCGGCGCCTACAGCCTCGGACGGAGGGTCCGTTTCCACGGCGTTGATCGCGGCGTTCTTGAGCCGAAGGATCTCCTGGACGCGTCCGGTCGCATCGGCGCCAGACGATACCCTGCTCGCCAGAATCAACTCCAGCGACACCCAGCAGAAACGCCCGCCATCGGTCCCGTTATGCTCTTCGGCGCCCTTGTAGAGGATGATTGCTTTGGGCATCTTGCCGGCAAGCTGGACCTGCCTCAGATGTCCCAGCGAGGTGGTCATTGTCGCCGAGGCAAAGATCGCCTCGCTACTCTCGGTAGCGGCGATAAGGGCTGTCCTGACGGCGTTTAGAATGGACCAGTCGGTGTTGCTGATTGTGATTTCGCTCATATTATCGTTCCCTGCCGCAGCGGTATTACAGCCTGGTGGTGCGCACCATCGCGCCGGACTTGCTGGCGTCGGCGTCCTCGTCGGAGTCCGGGTCCAGGTTCAGTGTGAGGTTCCAGCCTTCGACCGCCTCGATCCGTTTGCGCTCGTGGTAGTCGCGCAGTTGCGAGTACATTGTGGCGGCGCCAAGCTCGTGGCAACTTCCAAAAGCCGCGGAAAGCGTCCAATGCACCGCCGCCGCTTTGAGTTGATCGGGGTTAGCCAGCCTGCGATAGTCCGGCAGCGCCCGCCCCGCGGCGGTATGGTACTTGTGTTCGGGCGCACCGAACCCGCCAAGATGACGAGCGTACAGTCCCGCAGCCAGCAGGAACACTCTCTCCGTAGCCGCGGCGCAGTAGCGGGCCATCCCCTGAGTAGCGGAATATACATCCTCGGGAAGATCGCCCAGGCTGCAGTACTCGATCGCCAGGTCCTCGTCGATGCACAGCGTCACCAGCACTTCGACCGGATAGTCGTAATCAGCCTGGTAAGATTCGAACCAGAACTGCCCGGAGATACCGCTGGCGTTTTCCTGCGTCAGCGTGCAACCGGCGGCCGCGGTCTCGATCTCGGAGATGTCCGCGGCGCCCGAGGCGACAAGCCCGCCCGAATCGCAATCCGGCGTCTTGTAAATCTCCGCGGTGACTGTCTGACCGTCCAGGCTTGTCAGCATCCAAAGCCGACCCGCCGTAGTACTCCCACCGGAGCGAGTGTCGATACCCGAAAGCGACCATCGCGAGGTGTGCATGAAACTGCGGTCTTCGTAGGCAAAAGCATAGTCAAAACTCATGAGTTACTCCAATTTCAATCCGGCAGCAGACAGCAGGCGGGACAATACCCCCCCGCCGCTTCCGCTGAGTTCATCGATAGTCCACTGACGCCCCGCGAGCCAATGCAGGTACGACAGCACGCGGCGCGAATCAGGTCTCCATCCGGCAAGCATCAGTTCTATGTTCCGCTGGAGACTCACCAGCGAAGTTTGAATGGCGACTCCCGCGATTGCCTGCAGCGCCGGACCGAGGCACAGCACGGGGCAGCCTCGCAACAGGGCGTCGTTTGCGCTGTTGGAATTTATGGTTATGGCGAATCGTGCCCCATCGATAGCATCGCCCAGTTCGCCGTCCAGCGTTGCAGTCCGCTCGCCGCGCTGGGTGCGCCAACTGTCCAGCGGGTGCGGTCGGAAGCGGAGTTCCACACCTGCACGGACCGTGTTCTCGACCAGCCGGACGAGGCTCTCGGCGTGGTGAATCTCCGAATCACGCAGTTGGGCGTCGCCGGGTACCTGCCCGAGAATCAGTATGTGCCCACTGCCGCGGGCCGTTACAGGTCTCGGGGTTCCGATGGTCTCGATGAGTCCGGCGAATCTCGCGACACCGTCCACAGGCGCAGGCCCGGCGATATCTACCGCCCAGGATGCGGTGTGGTTGAATCCGGCGTGATCTATCTGCGTGTGGTTCAAGCGGTCGAGGAAGCCTCGCTCCATCACCATGACGGGCACTCCGCATCTGCGAAGTTCGCCGGCGATCGGTCCGCGCCGCCCGTGGACGCCGTTCCAGATGAACGCAACGTCGGGGAGTGTCGAGAAGATCGGCCAGTCGCCAATCGCTGTCGGCGACACGTCGCACCCGAGGCTCTTCAGCCCAGCGGCGACCGCGCGAATCGGCAAGCAGGTGTCGACCCATGATCTGTTTGTGCAAATTATCGCTGCTCGCATTAGCTGTCTGTCCCCAACACTTTCCGCCAGTCGGCGGGCTTTCTCGCAGCCAGGCGGCTGCTCGGTGAAAAGTTCGCGAAAACGCCGCCGGCAGATTCCACTGCCGCCGCGGCCCGTGAGAACTGGCGTTCTATCGCTATCGGAACAGGCCGGTCATACTGACCTTCCCATCCCGGTGAGGCGCCCGCAAACGGTTCAGTCATCACCGCATGCGAACCGCAGTAATCGACGCCTACCAAGCCGATCGTGCGACATCCCTGCAACCATGCCCAGTTAGCGGCCATGATCGCCACGCTCGAGTTCTTCATAACCGCCTGCTCGCCATTGCGATCGACGATCGCCCGCCCCTGCCAACCCGGCGCCTGGCGGACGTATTGGTCACAGTGCGTCACGCGCCGATCTGCCGGACCGACTTTCCAGCAGTCAGCGGGCTTCCAGAAGTCCCTGTGGTATGCTTCGCCGAACTTCTGGTCGGACCAGAGGTCGCGATACGTATCCCTGATAACCGCCGCATCGAGCCTGACGCCCTTAAGGGCTTTGAAGCATAGCGCCCTGTTCGTCCCGACCAGGAGAACATCCGCCCCGCCGCAACGCCGCCAGAACCCTTCCGTCATCTCGTCGACACTGGAACCATTGGCGACTATCACCGCCGACGCGGCTAACATCGCCTGGCGCGGCTGCAGAGTTCCAGGTACGCCTGTACACCGTGGCGGGCGATGAAGCGCGTCTTCCTGGCGGGATTGCGATCCAGGGACGCCACCAGTTCCACGGGATCGACTTTTTCGACGTCGATCGCGCCGACCGTAGCGGCGGTGGCCCGCTGGTGTGCAGCCAAACTACCGACCGCGGCACGCAGTGTCGGGTCTCGCTTCAATTCAGCCTCGAAGAACTCGACAGGATCCGGCGTGACGATTGCCTCACCGCCGGCATCGAGTTCGCACTTGAACTTTCCGACGTGCAATCGCCCCATCGCCGGCGGGATCCCAAACTGCTCGCCCGCCCGCCCAACCGCAACGTGAACGGCCGATGCGGCGAACTTCGAGCGAAGCTGGTGGTTCTCCCTCTGCGCTTCGCGGAGGAGCGTGTCGCTGTCTTCGCGTGCGTCTGCCGCCGTCGCCGCTTCGGTAAGACGGGCCTTGAGCCCTTCGTTCTCTGACCGCAGCGCCTCGAGCATGGCCTCGGGCCCGTCGACCGGAGGGGTCGCCTGGGCGTCTTCTGTTTGGACTTCTTCCTGGGATTCGGTCATTGGATCACTCGCATAAGGGGAGTTTCAGTGGTTTCGCCGGCCCCGCCGACAGCGCGGAAAAACGCACACGCCGCCGGTCGGGAGCCGACAGATCAATCGGCCGGGTCGCTCAACCGATCGACCGCTAGATAGAGGCGTTGAACACGCCGTGGACGATCTTCAGCGAACGATGATCGTCGTAGTCGGCGGCCCAGTTGCCCGCGGTGGCCAGTTCGGCATCGGTGGGGTTATCCGTCGCGGAAGTCCACTTCAGCCCGTAAGCCTCGTACTCCACGTCGAAGTCCTCGCGGACGTACGTTGCGCCTGACTCGCGAAGGATGTCCCGCTCCAGTTCGATGCCCTGGTCGTGGATGACCGTGGCTCGCAGCGCCCCTCTGCCCAGCCCCAGCAGGCCGTACTCAGTGTAGTAACTGCTGGTCTGCGCGGAGACAAGCGCCGGCACGTCGGCGACAATTACCACGCGCCCGAATGCCTGCACGACGTCCTGGTAGATCGTCACGCCGGCAACCCGGTCGAACTGGTAGTTGGTGATCGAATCGCCAACCAGGTCGGCGAACACCGCCGACGGCATGAGGAAGGCGGCGATCTCTTCACGGGCGTCGCCCATCTTCGCCAGCAGCGTGTTGATGTTGGCAAACGATGCGGTGACCTTGGCGCCGGCGGTCTTGCCCCGAGCCATGCTCAGAACGTGCGCCGATATGTTCGACACGCCCGCGACCGCCGCGGCGATCAGGTTATTGCGAATCGTCAGGATCTTCGCGTCGGCGAACTGCTGACCGAGATTGATCATCGCCGAGTTCATGTCGAAATTCTGCCCGGCCTTGCGGACCTGGATGTCGGTAACCGAGACCGGTCCGCAGCCGAGGGTCTGCCTGACGAGCTTCCCACCGGTCATCTCGAGCTTCTTGATGTCGACGGCCGTACCGGGATTGTCGTTGTCGCGATGGCTGATCAGCGAGGTGACCGGCTTCCATCGCGCGGTGTCAGTGAAATCGCCACCCAGCGCCATCTGCCTGGCCGGGTCGCTCTCCAGGACGATCGCCCCGCCGGATGCCGCGTTGAACAGATCGACCTGCTCGACGGTGCGGCGGTACTCCTCGGCGCGAAGAGTGTCCTTGTAAACCATGTCCGTAGGTGCACCAAATTCAATAGTCATGTGTTTTCCCTTTTTGAAATTTCAGAAATTCAATTCGAAAGCCGATGCGGTAGCGTTGTGCTACCGGCGGCTTGGTTTTCGGCTGCTCCGTGCTAACTGCACCAGGGCAGCCGGGCCATGTCTGGCCACGAACTCGGCCTTGCGGACCGGATTGAGATCCAATTGCTCGATCGATACGGCGCGAGGCGCGCCGCCGCCCGGGTAAGCACCGCTTCCGGTATCTCCGGATGGCGGAAGGTAGTGGCGGTTATCCGCCAGCCAGTTGTCGACCATCTGATCGACGGTGATCTCGGCGCCCGGGTCATCGCAGTCGCCACTGACCTGCACCTGATAACCCTGCTCGCTGATGTTCACCTCGAGCCGCTCGCTCAGGAGCCTGGCCGCCTGGTCCACACGCTTGACGCCCCGTCCGGCAAGTGCGGTCTTGAGGCGGTCGGTTACAACCACCCCCGACAGCATCTCGTTCAGTCGGGCCGCACGAGCATTCGATGCCGCCAACTTACCGGAATGCTGCTCGGTGAGTTCGGCAAGTTGCTGCCTGAAGGCCTGCCTTTCCTGCTCGAAGCGAGCCGAATCGGCCTTGAGCCGTTCAAACAACTCGCAGTCCGCTTCGTCGAGCACGCGGGGAGCAAGTTCGGCCAGACGCCGTTCTGCTTCCTGTGCCCGCTTGCGGTATTTTCTCGCCTCGGCGATAAGCCTGGGGCGAACCTCAGACAGTTCGTCCGGCTGCTGTAGATCGCCTGCTTGGGGTGTATCTGTATCGATCATTTCCAAAGGATTTCTCCGGCCTCCTGGCCAAACTTTTGCGCCGCTGCGCTATGCTGCCCCGGTTGGGGCGGTAGATTGTTATTCGTCCGAGTCGAAATTTGCGTTTTCGATCGCGCGGGCGATCTCGCCGTAGCGGGGATCGTCTTTCTTCAGCAGGCTGTCGAGAATTCGCCCCAGGAAGAGGCGCGATATCTGCGGGACGTCCGCGGCTAGACCCGTCGAGAAGAACTCCCTGGCCTGGGCGACAATGTCCGCCGCAGGTGTCAGAACGTATTTCTTGTTGTACTCGGCGCTGTATCCGATCTCAGCGTGATCCACCAATCGCCCTTCCAGACGCGACACCGCCAGGCGGATCACGTCGCGTTCGACGGCCTCGGCCTGGAGGGCCGTCGCGGACATCTCGTTGTCCAAGTCGGTTCGTTCTGCAGCGACCTGGAATCCTGACGTCGCCCTGGAAGTAACTTTACCCGTGGCGCCGATGAGCCTGCCCATGCGCAGAATCGCCTCAGAGAGCATCATGATCCACTGGCGCTTCTCCTGCACGTGTTCGACGGCGGGGTGAATGTGCTGGATTTCCGCACCATCGGGCAAGCCCAACCAGCACATCGGGGTCATCTCTTTGGGCAGGCGGTCGGCGTCGACCCCCACTGCCGCAAGAACTCCGATGGCCATGTAGATGTCCAGTTGCCCCTGGCTGACGAGATTCAGCAGCGCCCGGGCGACTGGAGCTATTCTCGTAAGCAGTGACAGAGGCACGCCGCGGTATTCCGGCCGGGCGGACTCGCGGTAGTAGAAGCGGATTACCGGCGGGATGCCCAGTCGCATCGCCCCGGCGCTGAACCGCACGGGCGCTTCGTGGTCTCCGTCGACCTGGTAGAGGCGCCATTCGTCGGCGGTCAGCGTCAGGTAACGCCTCGGGCCCGATCCTGAGTCTTCCCTCTCCGCCGGTTGGCAACCCAGATCGTAACGGACCCACTTGTACCCGCCGGCGTGGTTGCAGGCCCAGTCCACCCGCTCCAGCGGACCGAACGCCGCCAGGTAAGGTCGCCTTCCGAGTTGCTCTTCATGATCCCGCGTCCGGGGTTCTCTCCCCGCCGGGGCCTGTGCCTTGTCGACGACAATATCAACTCCGCTGACGTAGTACTGGCGCAGGGCGCGGGCCATGAATGCGTCCAGGTGCGTCCCGCCACCGTCAACGTCCTCGACGAATCCGGCGATGAACTCGGCCCACGGGCTGCGATCAAACAACCGCACCGGCGACGTGCGGAACAGGTTGCCCACCCGCAGGTCTATCAGGTCCGCACAATAGTCCATGGCGAAACCGGCCTGTTTCCGCCAACTGTACTGGCTGGACGGCTCGAGCGAGCCGGTACCCGCGCCGAAGCGGTCCAAGTACTCGCCGTTCCGCAAAGTATGCTCGTGCATTTCCGCGAAATCTCTGCACATCCGCCACGCCGGGGCAAACAGATCGTAGACACCGCTCGTTTGAGCGGGATCAAAGTCGGTTGCGACATTCTGAAGGTTCTGGGCAACTTGTGTCATTCGACTCGCTCCATATTCTGGTGGTTTCCGGTATTCTGCCCGAAAGGTTGGCAGGTTGGCAGGTTAGAGGTGAGAGTAACAGCCAACGGCGTTTCGCATCCGATGTGTTGGAGTGTACGAACGGGTGTGCCTAACCTCTCACCTCTCCCCTCTCACCTCTAACCTCTCACCATCACTCACACCGCTCCATAAGCGATGACCTCAACGTTTTCACTTCGAGTTCGATTCACGAAAAAATACCTCAGGGCATCGGGTATGTGCTCGAACTCCTGGGGATCCTGCGGTTGGTCTATCCAAATTCCGTTAACGCGCCGGTTGCGATAGCTCTGCATGGCCTTGAGGAAACTGCGGTTGTTCTCGCCGTCTACGAACCGCAACTTCGGCGGTCCGTCAGCCGGAACCAACGCCGCGCGGACCAACCCAATACCGTGCTGCACGTTTCGCAGCTTAGGCGACATTACGCAGGTACACGGAATTCCCCATCGCCTGAACTCTTCGATGTTCGATCGCCCGGTCTGGTCGTTTCTGCTTCTCCCCGCCGGGTCGCAGTACGTCGCCGCAACCTGTTGAAACCCGTGAGCCAGAATATATTCGGCGTGTGTTTTCAGCCTGCCGTACTCGGCGCGATACGTATCGAGCAAATACACCCGCCCCTCTGCGTCCTGCCCCAACCAGAGGCAGACGAAAACGCCCAGGCCCCAGTCAATCGCACGATATATCTTCAGGTCGGCGGGCAGGTCTTCGGCCCGACAACCATGGACCAATCGATCGAATTCCGGATAGACCAGGCCTTCGACGCTCGGACGCTGACAGAGGAATTCGGCGCGCCACGTCGGCTGACCGACCTTCCTGTAGGCTTTGATCGCATCGTCAATTCGGTAGAGCCCGCCTCCCTCGGCCGCTATTCCGACCCGCCAACTCGCATCGCCATGGAACCTGCGCGCTTTTGTGCGACACGCGGGCTCTAGCGGGCAGTTGTCGCAGCCCCGACCTTCGTCGTGGCGATCGACACCGCATCGTTCGATGGCCTCCCACAGGTTCCACTTGTGCAACGTCACACCGTTTTCCGGACAACTTTCCACCAGCCTGTTCATCGACCCGTCACCGCGGTGCCATGTCGACGTGTAAACCGTCCTGCCGGGCAGAGTATCGCTGGAGGCGATCATACCGACGGCCGCACTGTCAATCTCCGGGGCGATCTCGTCGAGTTCATCCTCGTACAGGCGATGCACTTTACTACCGCGAACTTGCTTCTGCGAGGCGGCGAGTATCTCGAACTTCCCGCCGCCAACATGCGTGACCAGACGCCTGACGTCCCCGTCGAGCCGACCGGCCAGCACGCCTCCGCACCAGCGCTGCCAATACTCGTAGAGGTTCAACGCCTGGGCCTCGCTACCCGAGAGTACCCGGGCCTGAAGCCCGTCGGAAAACAAGAACTCAAGCGCCGCCAGGATCGAGGCCCCGAGCGTCTTACCGCCCGACCGCGACGACCAGGCCGCAACATCCTTCCGCGGATGCAAGAATGCGTCAGCCACAAAGCCAAATGGCGTCGAGTGGCCCGGCGTGAAGGCCTTGTGCGACAGACGCAGGTCGAATCTCTCGCTGATCAACAACCAGAGATCCCTGCTTGTTTGAGGGCGTTTCACAGACATTGGTCTTCATCCTCCCGGGGCGTATCGTCGCGCGGGCCGCCCAGTTCAGCGAGCACCCTGGCTTTGAGTTCAGGCGGTAACTCGGTCAGGCTACCGAACACCGACGGTGAGGAAAGACCAACGCACGCGCCGGCGGACTGGGCGCCTACGCCTTCAAAGAATATGTTGGTCACGAATTCACGGCACTTCCGGGCGGTCTCACCGTCACCTTCGAGACCAACCTTGATATGCTTGGTGACGATCGACTTCAATATACTTGGCCGCTGCCTCTTGAAAGAGGTCTTTTCGATCTTCGGGATCAAGGGTCGCAACTTTGTCCATTACGTCTCCTCCCCACAGATACTGCGAATAGCGTCGTAGACCCAGCCAGTAGCGGTCTGGGTGTCTTTCAGAATCTTCGGCCGGAGTTCCGGGGCAAGCCAGTCTCGAATACGGGCGATGACCTTCGGAGTGATCGCGTTCTGACCCAGCGATTTAAGCCCCTGAACAATCAGGGCACTCTCGGGCAGTCTGAATCCGGTTTCTTTCAAGGCTGTGTTCTTGAAGGCCAACTCCGTGTTCCCAACGTTGTAAGACCGGGCCGGGCCGTCCGACAGGTAGACGGTTCGCCCGGGGACCTGTGTGGACAGGCCAATCAGGTTCAAAGCGGCCGGACCGCTGGGATAGATATGCCAACCGAATTTCCGCGACAGCGCTTGGGCGACCTGGTGTATATCAGGGCTTAGCTCCTGACTGAGAAGTTCACTGAACTTGGGGTAGTCGTACAGTCCCCGCAGAACCCGTCGGATCGTGCCCTTCTTAAGGAGACGGTGCAGGGCTAGGTCAAGCGATTCCGGGCTTCCCAGGCGGGCAAAATCCTTCTTGGAAAATGCCCAACCCCTTCCCCTACCATAGATCCTGCTAATAATTTTACTTTCAATGCTTTGTGCCATCACAGCAGCCTTTCATTTGTAAGGAAAACTACCCTTTTTTCCTTACAAGATCAAGCCCTTATATCGCCCATGGCAGGAAAACTTTACAGCCTAGTAATCGTTGTAATCGGGGTCCCGTCTTCGCCAACCACCATTGACGGTCTCATATGCGATGGGCCCATGTCATGTAGTATATATACTGCATGACATGGGCCCATCGCATATGAGACCGTCAATCAGCCTGCCTGAGCGATGCGATATGGATACAGTATGTGTTCGGGAATAAAAGAGAGGACCATCATGTAGTATATATACTACATGATGGTCCTGACTATATAGAGCTATTCACTCGTATCTACCTATATAATAGACTTATATTTGAATTACAGAAGCATATTGACGGTGGTCTACTGTAGTATATATACTACAGTAGACCACGAGTGGTACTTTCCTTGTGTGTCTGTGTGTTGCATCCGTACGAATCCGCTTGGCGAAACTGTTTTCGAGGATATTGCAATGGCAAAGACCCGACTTGATATTGCCCGAGAAGACATCGTAGCTCTGTTCGACTCCCTGCCGACATCCGTACTCAAACACTCTGAAATCAGCCGCCTTATGAAGGACAATCGCCAGTTCTGGCGGCTGGCGAAGTCGACAACTTGCCCGAAGTTCATTGAGTTTCTCGTCCGTCGCGGCCGCATGCACGCTGTTCGGCTAGAGTTCCCTTCCCGGCCCGAGGTCCGGTACATTTGGGGGAATGCTGCCCTGAATGAAGTGCTTCTCTCGCTTCGCCCCGAGTCGTTTTTCTCGCACTACACGGCCATGGCGCTCCACGAGTTGACGGATCAGATTCCCAAATCCGTCTACGTCAACGCCGAGCAGGGTCGCAAGATCGCACGCGAGACATCACTGGAGCAGGGACGGATTGCCGCGGCTTTCGCCCGAGCCCCGCGAATCTCGAAGAACACCTGTTTGTACGAGGAGCGGCGTATCTATTTGCTCAATGGAAAGCACACGGGCAACCTCGGAGTGATTGACTCTGTCGGGCCCGACGGTGAGACCATCCGCATTACTGACACTGAGAGAACGCTGATCGACATTACGGTCAGGCCAATGTATTCCGGAGGGGTCGCGCAGGTGTTGGAAGCCTTTCGGTTTGCACAGGCCAGAGTATCGGTCAATAAGCTGCTCGGAATGCTCAAAAAGATTGATTATGTATACCCATACCATCAGGCTATCGGGTTCTACATGGACCGGGCCGGGGGATTCAGGGACTCGCAGATCGCCCTTCTGGCCGAGATAGACAAGACCCACGATTTCTATCTGACGTACCAGATGAAAGATGTGGATTACTCCGAAAAGTGGCGGTTGTTCTTTCCGAAGGGTTTCTAACCCTTCGGAATTCGGGACACACCATATCGAATCATGCCTTGCGACTGAACGAAACGCACTATTCACGTATGTTATCCCTGGAATTCAGTCTCCCTCCGCGGCACGGGACACCTGCGCCCGCGGGCGAAAGGATGCCGAGATATGCGCAACATCCCAATTTGGGATGTTTTAAAAAAAGAACGCCGCCCTTTCCTTTATAGAAGGGGAAGCGGGGTCCCGTCTTCGCCTTGCGGCTTCGTCGTGACAAGTCGTCGTGGTTTACAACAGGCCTTCCCAGGAAAGGATTCAACCAACTTTATTGGATGAGAACCTTCAATATTAAGTTTAGGATTCGCCGCTGCGTATTTTGTCAGTATCTGTCCGGCGACCTGCGGGACAGCACACTTCCCTTCGCCGACATCATATCCCAATCGCCAGTGACGAAAAACTCGCAAACTTGATATCTAACGCCTGTTGTAAACCACGACGTAGCCGCAGGCGAAGACGGGACCACGATGCCCCTCGGATGGGGCACAAGTCGATTCAGACCACGATGCAATATGCCGCGGTGAAGCCGACTACGTCGGCGGAGTTGATCGATAAGCTGTAACGGCGGAGCGTGATGCGGACGGTCCGGTTCCACTGGTTGTAATCGGGGTCAGGCTTTCAATATTAAGTTTAGGATTCGTCGCTGCGTTTTTTGACATTTGTCAGTATCTGTCCGGCGACCTGCGGGACAGGACACTTCCCTTCGCCGACATCATATCCCAATCGCCAGTAACGAAAAACTCGCAAACTTAGTTCGGGACACAATCAATCCTGTCCGGCATGATAGTTGTAAGGCGAGACGTGGGCAAGTCGGTGTCG
>CAZSLS010000042.1:0-38302 GCA_964607575.1 uncultured Planctomycetaceae bacterium
GACAACATCTAACTAGAAAGGCGAATCCTATGGCTATGAAGAAGTTCATCAACGATCCGGCAAATCTCACCGCCGAACTGCTCGACGGTCTGTGTACCGCCTTCTCGGACAAACTGACGCTTGTCAGCGAGAAACTCGTATGCCGCGCCGCGGCGAAAGACCCCGATAAGGTCGCCATTGTCACGCTCGGCGGATCGGGTCACGAGCCCGCTCTCCAGGCGTTCGTCGGCGAAGGACTCATCGATATCAGCGTTGTAGGCGACATTTTCGCCGCGCCGAACGGACCGAAGGTCTTCGAGGCTCTGCAACTGATGAATCGCGAGGCGGGCATCCTGTTCGTAGTGCTCAATCACGCCGGCGACGTTCTCAACGCCAATATCGCCATGGAAATGGCCTCCGAAGCCGGACTCAACGTCAAGATGATCCTGACCCACGAAGACATCGCCCCCGGCGCAGACGCACCGGACGAAGACAAACGGGGACTCGTTGGTTGTGTACCGCTCTACAAAGTCGCCGGCGCCGCTGCTGAAGCAGGAAAGAGCCTCGACGAAGTCTACGCGATCGCCGAGCGATTCAACGACAACATGGCCACTCTCGCCGTGGCGATGAAGATCGCCACTCACCCGCAGAACGGCGCGGAAATCGGCGAAATCGCCGACGATGAGATGGAAATCGGTATGGGTCAGCACGGCGAGGCCGGTACGGGTCCGTGCAAGATCATGTCCGCCGACGATACGGCCAAGGCGATGGTCGAGCGTCTTGTCGCGGCCGTCGGGGCGGTCAGTGGCGACAAGGTTCTCCTGATGGTCAACGGTTCCGGCGCCACGACGCACATGGAAATGTTCCTGATCTACCGTGCCGCGAGACAGATCCTCACCGACGCTGGAATCGAGACCGCCTGCTCGATGGTGGGCGAGTATCTAACCGTACAGGAAATGGGCGGTTTCCAGATGTTCGTCGCCAAGATGGACGACGAGCTTATCGACCTGTTCAACGCCCCGTGCGATTCGCCTTTCTGGACCGTCAAGTAAGTCCCGGCGAAAGAGGTATACGATCGATGGCCGACACAATCAGTGCAGACAATGTAACGGCGATGCTGCAAACTGCCGTGGCGCTTATTCGCGAAAACGAACCGTTGCTGAGCAAGTTGGACTCGGCTACCGGTGACGGTGACCACGGCGCGGCGATGGTTTCGGCCGTTGGCGCCGCGGAAAAGGCAATCGTAGACTGGGACAAAGCCTCCATACAGAGCCTGCTGAAGGGCGTGGGCTGGGGCATGATGTGCATTGACGGCGGGTCTACCGGACCGCTTTGGGGCTCGCTGTTTGTGGGTATGAGCACAGGCGTTGGCGAGGCCGACTCGCTCGACTGCGGCGCCGTGGCTGACGCGTTCGAGGCCGGTCTGGCCAAAATCCAGAAGCAGTCCAAAGCGCAGGTTGGCGACAAGACCATGATGGACGCGTTGATCCCCGCCGTCGGCGCAATCCGCACGGCGGCTGACGCTTCGGCGAGTATAAACGATGCGATGTCCGCTGCCGCCCAGGCCGCCGCCGAAGGCGCCGAAGCTACCGCCGGTATGCAGGCCAAGTTTGGACGGGCTCGGAATCTCGGCGAGCGCGTTATCGGGCACATTGACCCGGGCGCCACGTCGATGTCGTTATTGTTCAAAGCATTCAGCGAGGCCCTCGCTGCCCGCGACACGGAATAAAATAACAAGGAATGGTACAAAATGGCTGATGTAGATGGCGTTGCCGGTGAAAATGATGCCGCAGGTTTCGGGATAGGTATTCCCGTTGAAACCGAAGCGTATTTCCTCAAGGGCTCCAACGATCTCGGTTGGGGGATGAAGGACCGCATGTCGCGGATGTTCTCCCCCGAGTCCGGACGGACGGTCATGCTGGCGTTCGACCACGGATACTTCCTGGGACCAACGTCCAAACTCGAGCGGATCGACCTGGCCATTCGCCCGTTGGCGCCCTACGCCGACGTGCTGATGTGTGCCCGCGGCGCGCTGAGAGCCTGCATCCCGCCGACGTATAACAAGGCGATCTCGCTGCGATGCACGGGCGGAATATCCGTCCTCAAGGAACTCAGCGACGAGATTATAGCGGTCAATATCCAGGACGCCGTACGCCTGAATGCTTCGGCGATGGCCGTTCAGGTCCATATCGGCGGAGTGCATGAACGGAACACCATCGATAACCTGGTCAAGATCGTCGACTCGGGCATGCAGTATGGCGTTCCGACCCTGGCGGTCACCGCCGTCGGTCGCGAGATGGTCCGCGACGCGCGAT
The DNA here is from genome assembly GCA_964607575.1 of uncultured Planctomycetaceae bacterium. GTDB lineage: Bacteria > Planctomycetota > Phycisphaerae > SM23-33 > SM23-33 > BS750m-G57. The sequence goes on from CAZSLS010000042.1 coordinate 2,295, forward strand.
ACCTGGGCCTGGCTACACGTATCTGTGCCGAAATGGGCGCCCAGTTCGTAAAAACATACTACTGCGACGAAGGGTTCGAGAAGGTAACCGCCGGTTGCCCCGTACCGATCGTTATCGCCGGCGGAAAGAAGCTGCCCGAACTCGACGCCCTTAAAATGTGCCGCCAGGCAATCGACGAAGGCGCACTCGGCGTCGACATGGGGCGCAACATCTTCCAGTCCGACGCGCCCGTTGCGATTCTCAAAGCCGTCCGCGCCGTAGTGCACGGCGGCGAAACGCCCGAACAGGCATTCGAAATGTACGAGACGCTTAAGAACGAATAAACCCCGCACGGACCCGAGAAGTCCACACCACCCGATTAAGGAGCATTGCATGACATTCAAACAGTTTTTCCCCATCCCCGTCGTGATCGCCGTATTGGCGTTCCTGCTGATGCTGGTTAACCTCGGCGCCTCGCACTGCCCCAACTATGGGAAGTACTTCGTCATCTGGGTCGCTTTCCAGGCATGGGCTATGTACTTCATGGCCGGCTGCACGCTGAAAAACGGTGTGAAAGTTATGCTCGGATACCTTGGTGGCGCCTTGGCCTCTATAGCCATAATGGAACTGGGCGGCCAGTTTGCTAAGCTTGGTCTCGGTGAGATGGCCCTGCCCGTTGCCGTTCTGATCATCGTCGTGCCGGTTATCTGTGCCGAACGCGTGCCCATGTTCGATTTCGTACCGGCATGGTTCGTCGGCGCCGGCGTGTTCTTTGCGCTATGCAAGGGCCCTGAAACTTACATCGACACGGGGATTATGAGCCTGTTCTCGTGCCTGATCGGTGTGATATTCGGTATTGTCACTGTCGTCTTCCGAATGAAGTACGAAGCTTCGTTGAAACTCAAATCAGCGGAGTAGTTTGACCGATCCCCTCAATGCCCGTAGCCGCAGTGGTTGCGGGCATTGTTATGCGCCGAATTAATCCGAGTCGCCCAATCGTATGCGCACATCCGCCGCTGAGATGCCCGCGACCCGAAATTCCTTCCGCGGATTGGTCGTGCCTCCAACGATTTCCACATCGCGCTTCGGCACCCCAAGGGCGCCGGCGAGCGTCTTGGCGATCGCAGCGTTAGCGCGACCTTTCTCCGCAGCCGACGAAGTGGCGACCTTCAAACAGTCCCCCAAAACACCGACAACCTTGTCCCGCGAAGCACAGGGCACCGCCTTAACAGCAATCACCGCCCCGCCGGACACATCACGAACAACAAGTTTCTCGATGTCCTTCATAGAGACGCCGCGTCTACTAGAGCATTCCGCTCTGCCTGGCGTATTCAAACACTCCGCCGGCCCGGATGATTTCTCCGACGTCGCCGAGCGGTTGGAGGGTGTAGTTCTTATCGGTGGTGGTATTCGTGAGCGTACCGGCCTCGATGTCGACCTGGACTTCGTCGCCGGTGGATATCTCGTCGACCAGGCGCGCGTGCGTCTCCAGCGGAACGAGGTATCCGCCGTTGATCGAGTTGCGGTAGAATATCCTCGCATAGCTTTCGGCTATCACTATGCGGCATCCGGCTTCGGCGATAGCCAGAGGCGCATGTTCCCGCGAACTTCCGCACCCGAAGTTCCGCCCGCCGATTATCACCGCGAACTCGCCGCGAAACTCACCGTCACCCACGAATGGCACGTTACCTTGCGGAAGACCCGACTGGGCGATCGGAACGCCGCTCATCGCATGCATGCCGAAGTATTTCCGCTCTTCGGCGTCGGTGGGATTGTAGCTCAGGAACTCAGCCGGGATGATCTGGTCGGTATCTATATTGTCACCGACCACGAACGCCTTACCGCTAATCACTTTTCCGTTGTCAGTCTGCATTTGGTATTGCTCCTTACGTGCGATCATTCTACAACGACCGCGGTTTTATAGCCACGGATGAACACGGATAAACACAGATAGTATGGACTTGGAAACGACAACGGCTATCGCGTGAGAAGATGTCAAAGGCGCGAAGGATGGTTTGTGCAAGCAACGGTGTTTGCCGTTGGCCGTCGTCATTGGTCGTTACTTGGAATCTGGGCGTTTCTTGGTGACCGTAGGCTGCTGATCCGTCGCCGTTACCGTTCTCTGAGCCTCTGAGTCTCTCTTTCCAATCACGGTCTGACCGCGCGCGGGCGCGGACGAACGATCAGGCGCAGCGGCTTGTTCGTCTCGAGGCTGACGGGGAACCCTGCGCTGAGGACCTTGCCCGAGACAACGCGCGCCTTCCCGGTATCGGCGTCCCGAACCGTGTATTTGTGCGCCTCGTCCGGTTCTACGGTGAACCACTCGGGCACGGAGTTCATTCGCGGCCAGTCCTGCTTAAAGCCCATATAGATGCGGTGTCTGGGGATGTCGAACTGGAGCTTGCCCTCGTACGCCTTGTCGGATCGCATGTACACGCAGATCCCGTCGCCCGCGGGCGCCGCGCCGAGTTGCAGCCCCTGTCGCCACGGGCGGGCGATGGTGTTGCGCGTGTGGAGCATCGTGTGGATCAGCACCGTGCGGACCGTGTTGGCCTCCAGCTTGTGGGTGTCCCAGAGGCGCTTGGGGTCGGTGTGGTCGACCAGTAGCGTAGCGATCTCGCGGTCGGCCCAGACGAATCCCTCGGGCGTGGGAAATCGTCGCAGCAGGTAGAGCCCGCCCTCGACCGAGTCGGCGACATTGTCGCGCGAGTTATGGTCCCAGTTGAAGTTCTTGTAGCGCGGTTTGAGCAGGTTCTTCAGAGGCCGGCGAATCGCGTCGTAATACCGCTTGCTCCCCATCGCCAGGTCGTAGTCCAGGAAACCGACGAAGTCGTATCCCCATCCGTCGCCGGTCTTGACGCGGTCGTGCGGCCCGGGCGTCTTCTGCATCGAGCCGATTATGACGCCGTCGGAATTGATCCCGCGACGCAGGATCTCGTCGAACATGTATTCCATGTGCGGTTTGTATTGCTTGAGTTTCTTCGGGTCCGCCCCGGCGTCGATAGCCAGGAGCAGGCCCAGACCGCCTATGATCTCGCAACCGTGGTCGCTAAGGCGCAAGGGGACAAATTTGCCGCCCAGGAGGTAATAGTCCGCCAGCCGGTGGGCCCAGTTAAGATACTTCCTGTCGCCGGTCATGCAGTACAGGCGAGGCAGAATCTGCAGCAGTTCGCCGTTGACCTCGATGTTCTTCGATGGGATCTTCCCGTAAGGACTGTCGTAGGGTGCATGCTTGAAAATGTCGTCGACGATGCCGCGCATGCGGTCGAACCACGGCGAGTCCCTGCCCGTGATCTCGACGATCGCCACCAGTCCGTCTTTGGCATATTCGCACGCGCCGAAGATCGTCGCGCCGAGCGAGCCGACGACCTTCCTGCCGGTCTTCAGGTCGTAGCGGACCGGCAGGCGATCGAAATGGTTGCAGAGTTTCTGCTCGGCTTTCAGGGTGTCGATCATCACGGTGTCGAGCACTTTTTTGTCCGTGTAGAACGCCGCCCAAACGTAGAACGGATAGCAATCGGCCGCCGTGTCGCGGTAGTTCCACGCACGAGCGGTGGATCGGAACAGACCGGTCTTAGCATCGCGAATGGGCAAGACTCGCTGCCGCAGCCAACGCTGGACCTTGCCCAGAGCGATCCCGGCGTATTTCGAGGAGCGCTCGGCCCGTTTCCAGTCGCACTTTTGCGGAGAGGGATTCCAGAGGCTTCGAGCCCGGTCGCTGATTTCAAAACCGGAAAGGTCCGCCCAACCGAGCCTGCCTTTCCTGGGCGGCGCGACCACCGCCACACGGATCGGCTTGACCTTCAGCGGGCCGGTCGACTTGCCGATAACGCGAACGCCCGCGAGAAATCCGACCTGGGCGGAACCCTTACCGTAGAGAACGACTTTCTTGCCGCCTGTGAGCTTGCCCAGCCGAAGCGCGATCCACTCGAGTGGTTTCTTCCGCACATCGCTCAGCGACCCTGATTGCCCGTCGCATGTATAGTGGATCGTTCGCCTGGCGGTCCCCTTCGAGCCGAACAGCACCTCCAACCGGTCGCCGGCGGTGATGTCGCCGGGCAGTGTCACCTCGATCTTCCACTCCGCCAGCCAGTAATACTTCATGCCCCCGTGCTCGTGCGTCCCGCCGGTGAACAGAACCTCTCCCGCCGAAGCCGCCGATCCGACCGCCAGCACGCAAATCAGGACTCTCACGCATTTCATAATGCTCTTCTCCATCCGTAACCTTATTTCGGGCAGTGATCCGTCACTTGTCCTTCACGATCCAGACATTCCGGTACGACACCGGATTACCGTGGTCCTGAACGCTCAGGGGGCCCTTCCGGCTGCCGCCGAGCTTTATCTTTTCGTGGATGGTCACGCCGTTGTGGACCACTTCGTAATACGCCTGCCGGCCCTTCTTATCGCCGGCCGCCGGTTTGGCGGGATGGTACGTGATGTCGTAGGTCTGCCACGACAGAGGGGGCAGGCACATGTTAACGCGCGGGGAGTGGGACTTGTAGATGCCTCCGCACTCGTTGGGCTTACCGGCCAGACCGAAAGAGTCGAGCACCTGGACCTCGCGCCCGCCGGGCGGGAATACCCCGCTGTTGCCCCGCCCCTGGCCACGCGCGCCGGGCTGGAACGGGGACATGAACTCCACGTGCAGCTTCCAGGGGCCCTCGAACTGCTTTTTGGTCCGGTTCCCGCCGCTCCGCGCGTTTCGCATGAACCCCTCGTCGAATGTCTTCCATTTGGTGTTGGCCCACTCGTCCAGCGACGGGGCCTTACCCGGTTCGTACGCAAGAAGCACCGTCGCGCCGGACGGCGGTTTGGCGCCAAGCGTGGGACTCTTGCGAAGGACCTTCTTGGCCTTGATGACCTTGCCCGTATCTGTCTTGCCGGTCAGGCGCTCCGAGGCGATGACGGCGGTGTAGGCTTTCTGCCCCTCGGGGGGAAACTTCGCGGTCGCGCTGAATTGCTCGGGCGGTTTGGCGAGATACTTCCGGGCGCCTTCGGCGGGCTTGAAGACGGCCTTGGCGCCGTCCAGCTTGCCCTGGCAGAGGATCCTGGTCTTGGCGTCCCATCCGGCGCCGGGCAACCCGCCGGGAAGGAAGACGGCCTGGAAATTTCCGCCGCCCAGCGCAATGACCTGCACGCCGATCTTGTTCTTTGCGTCGGGGCCAACCGTCCCCTCGTACTCGCCCTGGATGAGGAAATCCGGACCACCCTTGATGGCGTCTTTGACCGTGGCGTAGACGACCTTGCCCTTTTTGGGCGGCGCATTGAAGGCCGATTCAACTCCACAGAAACACGCGGCGGCGATCGACAATACAACCAATGTCTTCTTCATGACAACATCTCCTTTCGGACCGGTCAGGTCTCGCCCGGCCAGTCGGTATGTTCGCCCCAGAACAGGACCCTGACCTGCGGGCCGTTGGTCCAGGGCGGGGCAAGGTTCGCCCCGTCAAGTTCGCGAAACGTTCGCGGATACCCGCTCCGCAGCGCCGAGGGGTGCTTGATCTCATTTTCGTGCCCGGTGATCACCAATCGCGGGGAGACGCCCTTAATGCACGTGTTCAACCGCACCAGGCAGTTGCCCAGCAGCACGTCCACTTTAAGCTCCGCCGCAATGTCATTGTACAGTGATGTCTTGTCGTTGTCGCCCTGGTGCATGACCAGGAACCCGCCGGTGCGAACGACATACACGTTGTTGCGGGCCGTGGGAAACTGGCGACCGGTATATCCGTACACATCCACGCCCGCAACGCGAAGCGGACGATCGGCGCTGCCCGGAATCCGAATCACGTTGTCGCCCGTCAACTCCTTGGCAAGGCTGTCTATGAGGATAATTTTCTTGCCCGCCGCCAACATCTGCTTGAGGAACGGGCGCGAGCAATGGTCCGCGTGCCAGTGTGAGACAAACGCCGCGTCGAGCGCCCCAGCCAGCCGCTTCTGCTGCGCCTCGTCCATCGGATTGTCGAATACCCAGCCCGGATGAATGTCGAACCCGACGGTAGCCTCGGCGGATTTGACCACGAAGCCCATATTGTACATACGCCAGATCCGCACACCGCTGGTTATTCGGGCGGCGCTAATCTCCGCGATGGCCCGGTCCACCTGACGCTGGAACACCGCCCCCACCTCCCGGCGCCATGCGTCTGTCTGGCGGGCATTGATCGGAACGTCGATCGCTGTCAGCAGTTCCCTGCGCCTGGCCCAGTTGGCGCCATTAGGCGGATGTGCCTCCAGCCCGCGGAGGGAGGACTCCAGCATATCTGCCAGCGCATCATCGCTTACCGTAGAATCACCGGTATAGTCGTAACTGCAGACCAGCCAGACCGCACCGGCGAAAACTATTACGCCGGCTACCCCTATAACCCGTTTTCTCACGCGACTTCGATTCATCTCGTTCACCCGTGACTCCCGGACAGGCGAGTCGATCAGGCCAGCGCCTTTTGCACCGCGGCGCGGAGCTTGACCAGGCCCTCTTTGGCGACCTCGCCGGCCGGGCGCTTGTAATACTCGCGGTTGAAAAGCTCCAGACTAAGCCAACCGTGAAACCCGCCGGTTCTCAGCGTGGTGAATATCTGTTTCAGCGGCGCCACGCCGTCACCGGGAAAAACGCGGTCGGCGTCGCCGATGGTTTTGCGCGGCGGGTCGGCGGGGTAGTCGTTCACGTGGAACACGCCCATCGCGTCGGGTCCGAGGAACTTCAGGCCCGAGAAACTCGAGCCGCCCTTGTAAATGTGATAGACGTCCAGCAGGACGCTGGCTTTGGGGTGTCCGCTCTCGGCGGCGACGAATAGCGCCTGGCCGATGCGGCTTAGCGTGTTGGACGGACCCCATATCTCCAGCAGCGGCGCCACGCCGGTTTTGTCGCCCAGATCGAGCACGGCGCGATAACGTTTGGCGATTGCGGATAAATCCTTAATCGGTATGCGTCCCACTCCCGCCGGGGAGGCCGCTATGCCCGTACCGCCGATCTGCTTTACCAGGTCCATGTCGCGGGCGAAATCCGCCACGCCCCTTGCGCGACGGGCCTCGTCGTCGGATATCCACGAGGCGAATCCGATAGCGCTGGGCACGGCCAGGCCGAGATCGGCGATTCGCTTGCGAAGGTCCTTCAGCGACCCACCTTTTTTCTGGTAGCTCCGTATCGAACCGATCCAGGGTTCGATGGCCTTGTAGCCGGCCTTGGCGGCGATTTCGACTTCCTTGACGATACCGACCTTCTGACCCCGAATGGTACCGGTGTTGAGGCAGTATCCAAACGGCTCGCCGGCGGGCCTTTTTTCCGCCGCCGACGCGGAGCCTGCAATCGTCCCAACCGCCAGTGCGGCACCCATCTGTTTCAGTACGGTCCGTCGTGCTATGTTCATTGCCATCTCCATGACTCCATGACTTCTGCCTGGATGCTTACTTCTTTGTTCCGTTGCGTTTTTTCAGTCTTCCCAGCGCAGATTGCGGAAGTTTCGCGGCGCCGGCCACCGAGTGGCCGGATCGGACGGTTTGCCCGCGGGCAGCTCGATCGTTTTTCCACCCTGAGTCATTTTCACGCGCCCTCGGATACCGAGTTCGGTTACGTATCGCCAGCTCTTCAACGGATGCTTTGTGCGCTTGCCGTATAGTTTGAAGTCGGCGACCGTCACGCCGATGGTCTGCCACTCGTCGGAACCTTTGATGTTCACTTGGGCGTAGTACTGGCCTTTCTTCCGTCCGGGGAAGGCGTTCCAATTATTGTCCTGCAGTTCAAAGAACACTGCGACGTCATGGTCGATCTTGACGTCGATCGTCAGTTTAGCTCCGTCGGGGGCTGCGTGGGCGGGGTCTTTGATCTTGCGGGTGTAGGCGCTCCACCAGTGCGGGTTGTCCCAGCTCAGGCGATACCAGTCCTGGTAATCGACGAAATCCTTTTCGATTACCCGGCTGCGGGCAGGCGTCGCTTTGATTTTTGCGGCTTTTAGTTGCTCGGGCGTGTAGCTGACCATTTCCGAGGACACGCCGAAGGTCTTGGGCGCCTTTCTCATCCAACGGTATCCGACGACGGGGTGATTCAGCGTGTAATACACGTTGGCCATGATGTACAGCGGTTGGTCGGTGCTGAAGATCGGGCATTTGGCCTCCCACGCGTCACCATCTTTCCGCGTAGCCGCCGTGCGCCAGAACCGCGTGAGAATGTGCGGATCGACGGAATAGTAGATGACGACCTTCGCGACGTTCTTGAGTTGGTCGGGCTTGATCGTCACCGCGGGGATCGAATCTTTCGTTTTCAGACTGGCGGTTATCGCCGGCGTTGCGGGGAAGTCGAAGACGCCCTTGAGGTGATCCTCGAAGAACAGGATACCCGCGAAAAGGTGCTCGCTGATCGCGCGGTGGTTCATGTGCGGCGTGATGGTGTAGTTGACCGTCTTGCTCTTCATGCTCCGCCAGTTGGCGTACATGTTATCGAGTATCCCGTTGAAGTCGTTATGGGGCCCGACATACAGCATCGGCACGGCGATTTCCCTGATGTACAGCGCATCGTCGATTGTTTTGTGATAAAGCTCCGAATGCCTGCGCCGCACGCCGGCGTTCTTCCGGTTTCTGATATGGTCCGGCGCCGAACCGCTGCCCCCGCAGGAAGGGGCGCCCGCCTTTATGCGCTTATCAGCGCCGGTGAGCATTACCGTAAGCTTACCGCCCATTGAGTGCCCAAACGCGCCGATTTTTTCGGGATCGACTTCGCCCTGCTTCTGCAGGAAGGTTATCCCGCGCTTGGCGGCGATGATTATCAGGAACCAGTTGCTATTGCGGGGCGATTCGACGGTGTCAATCGTGAGCTTATCGCCGATGAGCGACCCGTAGTGGCTATTGTGTCCCTTTTGGGTCGCATCGACGGCGCCCCAGTCGGTGGTCGGTTCGCCGCTTTGGGCTTTCTCCATTTCGCGGCCGCCCCAGTTGATCGAGAGAGTCGCGTATCCGTTATCGGCTCCGTATTTAACACTGTGGATCGCCGCCCTCTGCCCCCCGCCATGCATCTGAATCAACGCGGGCAGCTTGCCTTTCTTGTGCTTCGTGGGAAACGCATAGAACGCCGCCATCGTAGATTTCTTGCCCTTGAACGTTCCGATGGTGTAAGTCAGGTAGCGGTACGTTACGCCCGCGTCGGTCCACTGGCGCACGACCTTCACTTCGAGCGGTTCTTTGGTCGAGTCATACCCGGCCCACAGTTCCTTGACGTTCTGGGGGACCTTCCCGTCCTTGAGCGGCGGGAGGGAATCCCTGGCGTTAAGCAGTCCGGTTGAACCGAATAGCGCAAGGGCCACAATCAAACCTGTCATCAATTTCTTTTTCAGCGTTCTGCTCTCCATTTTATCGAGATTCCCCTGATGAGATCTTGCGACCGTCGGGGGCATCAGACGTCAGTATCCCTTCATCTTGGGGGGGTGTCAACGACTTGTCGCGGTGGAGAGGAATCTCCCCGCCCCGACCGCCGGTATCTTGCCAGCCTTTCTGAGTTTTCTCTTGACTTCTTGTCCGTCCACGGGTAACATGTCCGCCAGTTCGCGCTCAGCAGATTTGTCGGAGGAGGAGTTCGCATCGTCAGGGATTGGGATGGTTTTGGGACTCGCATCGTTTAAGGGCATGCCAAAACCCGTCTTGTTGTTCAAGCCCCTGTCGACCTGTCCGGTCTGATTGTTGTCATGGTGCATGATGAAAAGGAGCCGAATAATGAAGACGAGGAACAATCATTTCGTGGCGGCTGTAGCGTTTGCGCTTTTGACCATCGTCTTGTCGGCCGTGCCCGCCGGTGCGGCGTTTTCGTGGACCGGGGATGCGGGATCCAAAGACTGGTTCGACACGGCGCCGGTCTCGCCGCCCAATCCGCCCAATAAGATAAACAACTGGGGGAGGGTGGGCAATCCGCCTGCGTTTCCGACCCTGTCCGACAGCGTCACCATCGCCAGCCCGTGGGCCGTGGACATCTTAAGCGGAACGGCTAGCGCCGGCGGCCTCACGCTGGGCGCTACGGCGTCCCTGGACATCAACAACTTCAGCACCCTGGTCCTCGCCGCCGACAGCGCAATCAACGGCACGCTGTCGCTGTCCGACGGCTCCGGCGCAGGCAGCGCCATACTGAGGATTAGCGGAGACGTCGGTCTGACCGGGACCGGATCGGTTCGCTTTGACAGCGAGTACGTCAACTACATCACCTATACCTTCTCAACCGATGTGCTGACTCTCGGCGCAGACCAGGTCATCGAGACGGTCGCCGCGAGCGACAAAGGTGAAATCAAGGCCCACCTGGTCAACAACGGACTCCTCGACGCCAACGCCGGGACCATCACGCTGGAAACGCGCGCCAAGACCAACAATGAGCTGATTCGCGCCCGTAACGGCGGGACGATGGACGTCAACAGCATCGTCATCACCAACACCGGCGCCACGCTGAGGGCCGACGCCACCAGCGCGATCAATCTGAACAGCGCTACGATCGTCGGCGGGACCATCGACGGAGGAGGTGACGCCAACGTCGGAAGCGTCGCCACGCTGGACGGGGTGCACTTGGACGGTGTCACGGCGCGGATCGGAAATCTTGAGACGCTGACGCTTAAGAATACGGCGACTAACGACGGTGTGATAAGCCTCGAAGACGACTCGGGCGCGGGATCGAGCACACTTAGTATCGCCGACAGCCTCAGCCTGACCGGCACGGGCCAGGTCCTCTTCACTAGCCCGGATGACAACGCTATCACCTATACCGTCTCATCCAATATACTGACGCTCGGCGCGAACCAGGTCATCAGGACCGATGCCCCGGGCGACAGAGGCGAGATCAGGATCGGACTGATCAACGACGGCCTGGTCGACACCAACGGTGGGACCCTCACGCTGAAGACACGCGACAAGACCAACAATACGCTGATTCGCGCCACCAACAGCGGGGTGCTGGACGTCAACAGCATCACCATCACCAACACAGGCGCCACGTTGAAGGCCGACGCTACCAGCGCGATCAATCTGAACGGCGCCACGATCGTCGGCGGGACCATCGACGGAGGAGGCGACGCCAACGTCGGAAGCGTCGCCACTCTGGACGGGGTGCATCTGGGCAACGTTAAGACACGGATCGGAAATCTTGAAACGCTGACGCTTAAGAATACGGCGACTAACGACGGTGTGATCAGCCTCGAAGACAGTTCGTCCGCGGGATCGAGTACACTTAGTATCGCCGACAGCCTCAGCCTGACCGGCACGGGCCAGGTCCTCTTCACTAGCCCGGATGACAACGTTATCGCCTATACCGTCTCATCCAATATACTGACGCTCGGCGCAAACCAGGTCATCAAGACCGAAACCCCGGGCGACAGGGGCGAAATCAGGATCGAACTGATCAACGACGGCCTGGTCGACACCGACGGTGGGACCCTCACGCTGAAGACACGCGCCAAGACCAACAACACGCTGATTCGCGCCCGCAACGGTGGGGTGCTGGACGTCAACAGCATCGTTATCACCAACACCGGCGCCACGCTGAAGGCCGACGCAACCAGCGAGATCAACCTGAGCGGCGCCACGATCGTCGGCGGAACCGTCGATGGCGGCGGCGATGTCAACGTTATCTCGACCGCCACGCTGGACGGGGCGCACCTGGACGACGTCACTGTGCGGGTCGGAAATCTCGAGACGCTGACGCTTCCAAACTCGATGACCAATGACGGCGTGATCAGCCTCGAAGACGATTCGGGCGCGGGATCGAGTACACTTAGTATCGCCGACAGCCTCAGCCTGACCGGCACGGGCGAGGTCCTCTTCACTAGCCCGGATAACAACGTTATCGCCTATACCGTCTCATCCAATATACTGACGCTCGGCGCGAACCAGGTCATCAAGACCGAGGCCCCGGGCGACGAAGGCGAGATCAGGATCCACTTGATCAATGACGGCCTGGTCGACACCGACGGTGGGACCATCACGCTGCAGACACGCGGTAAGACCAACAATACGCTGATTCGCGCCCGCAACGGCGGGACGCTGAACGTCAACAGCATCACCATCACCAATACAGGCGCCACGCTGAGGGCCGACGCAACCAGCGAGATCAACCTGAGCGGCGCTACGATCGTCGGCGGGACTGTCGATGGCGGCGGGGATGTCAACGTTATCTCGACCGCCACGCTGGACGGGGCGCACCTGGACGACGTCACTGTGCGGGTCGGAAATCTCGAGACGCTGACGCTTCCGAACTCGATGACCAATGACGGCGTGATCAGCCTCGAAGACAGTACATCCGCTGGATCTAGCACACTGAAGATCAACGGAGACCTCAGCTTGACCGGTTCGGGCGAGGTCCGCTTCACTAGCGCAGAGAGCAACCTTATCTCCTACGCATTGTCCTCTAACGTGCTGACTAACGGTCCGGACCACTCGATATTCGCCCCCGCGGGCGGCAACGGAACCGTGCGACCGCACCTGGTCAACCACGGCGACGTCATCGCCGACGGTACGATCGGCTTCATGTCAGGCCGCACGATAACCAACGCCCCGGACGGTACGATCGGAGGCAGCGGTACGATCGACCTGAACGGCGCCACGCTTGTGGGCGATGGTACGATCTCGCCGGGCAATTCGGCGGGGACTCTGACGATCGATGGTAACGTACCGTTTTCGTCATCGTCCGAATTGCTGATCGAGATCTTCGACGACACGCTCGCAACCGGCTACGACGTGCTGGACGTCTCGGGAATTGTCGACCTCGGCGGGACCCTCAGGGTTAGACTCCTGCCCGGTTCGGATGTCCACATCGGCGACACGTTCAACATCCTCACCGCCACCGACATCAACGGTAACTTCGACAACCTCATCTTTCCCACGTATGGCGGCGGTCTGCCTGCCTTCAGCCTCAATCGCACCGACCAAGTCGCTACCCTGACCGCCCTGACCGACATCCCCGAACCGGCCACCCTGACCCTCCTGGCCCTCGGCGCCGTCGCACTGCTCCGCAGGAGAAACAAACGGTAAGAACCAAGCACCCTATTACGACAGCCCTTCGGCAAGTAGAAGAAACGGGCGCGGAACCCCACTATTAACATCGCTATTTCTCTTCTCTAAGCCACGCGAGGTTGAATCGCGCGACGGCAATCTGTTCGTAGAGTCTCTTATCGCCCCGTTCGAAGAGCAGATAGATATTGCCCTTCTTGTCAGCGGCCAGCGACGAGTAAGCGCTGGGGCCTTTGTAAACCAGGCGCTTGACGGGCCATGTCTTGCCTCGATCGAAACTCGCCCACACCGTCATGCGAACGCGCGACTTGCCCGGATTGTCGGGGGTGCTGAACAGCAGCACGTCCTTTCCGCCGGTGGTCTCCAGCGGCAGGCGAATCATCCCGGCGTTGCACCCGTAGCTGGGCTTCGTGCCGTACTTGAAGTAGAACGGCAGGCCGACCTCTCGCAGGTGATCGCAGACCCGCCAGTCAGTCCACATATGCCCGCCGTCGTAGCTCCAGGCGATCCGCCTGCGGTGGTCGATGGACATGTGTGAGCGCGAGTTGTAGTAGATGTTTCCGTTCGACAGCTCGGCCAGCGTGCCCTCGCCGGTACCGCTCTGCACAGGACCGCTGGTCTGCCACGTCTTGCCTCTGTCGTCGCTGTAGATCGCCGTATTGTAGTGGTACGGCCAGATCTCCTGGGCGTTGCTGCCCTTGGGCGAGGCGATCCGGGCGGGCATGAGCAGCCTCCCCTTATGCTTACCGTAACGCAGCGTGATACCGGACTCCGAGCAGGACGTACTGGCTGAGACTTTCTCGCGAGATCCGTGACCGAGCAGGTTGGATTTGACCTCGATCTCCTGGCGTTTCCAGGTCTTCCCGTGATCGCCGCTTCGCCACAGGGAACCTCGCCCGGGATTGACCATCATCACGTCGCCGGTTTTCTCGTCGACGATGGCGCTGCCACCGGCGTCGGCGCCGACCTCGCGGGCCTTGGACCAGGTCTTACCCGCGTCTTCGCTGCGCCGAAACGTGCGCCCGGACTTGGCGAACGCCAACACAGACCCATCCGCAGCGACCACGATGTTGGGGATGCGTGTTGACTTGAACAGGTCCTGGGTCTCGAAGATAGGCTCGACTTTGGCGGTAGGCGGACTTTGGGGAGGGGGTTTCTCAGCAAGAGCATGCGGAATCACCGCGACAGTCAGGATCAACAGCCAAATAGTGCATCGTTTCATAACGAGTCTCCTTACGCGCCAAGTGGCGCGGTTCAGTATCTCACACCCCGATGGCCTTACCGCCCGGGACCTGAGAATCATCAGGGCTTTAACTTCCGCCCGCGTTTTATGTCCCAGACTCCGTCGGGAGTGACTTGGAAGGTCGATACCGGTTGGCTCAGGATGTAGTCTTTGGGGTCGGTGGAGTCCTTGCGGGAGTAATGTGCCTCGTAGCGGATCCCGACGTAGGCACTGCGTTTCAGCTCCTGACCGGCGCTGAGGAAGCGGGTGATTGAGAAGTTGAGCTCGCCCTTCTGATCGATCCACAGAATCCTGACTTCCTTAGTGCAGTGATTGCGCCAAGTGACGCCGCGGTGCGCGCCCTGCCTCGGCGAAGGAACTCGCTTTACGAATCTCGAAATCTTGAGTTTGGGCAATTCGGCCCTGAACTTTGCCAGTACACCGTCCGAGACGCCGGATTCCTCAGTAACCAGCAGCGACTCGAGGCTGGGCATATTCTTGAACGTCGCAAGAGCCTTGATGAATGCCTTTTCGCCGCCGGACCAGTCGCGTCCGACCAGGACATTGGCAAGGGTGTCTACAGGAACATCGCCAGCCATGGAGGGCATGAAGTTCACGATCCCGCCGAGGGCAGTCAGTTCGAGGGCGGCGAGTTTCTCGCCCTTCCCGATCCGTTTGGATTGCAGTGCCTGACCGAGTTCGTAGGGAACCTTCATGTCCCCTTTCCCGACAAGCTTCATGATATCCACCAGGCGATACGCCGCCGGGGGAACGTCCGACGTGTTGACAGACTGCCAGTGCAATGGTTTCCCGCCTGCCGGTTGGGTCAACTCGAGCACGATCTTCCTGCCTTGATATTGAGCGAGAGGAAAGACAAGCGGTGCCGGTCGAGTCTGCCAGAGCTGCCTGAGCGGAATCTTCCGCGGTTGGATTTTCCGATCGCCAACACGAAGGGTGACCGTATCGCCCCGGGGATTCTCACCGGTCGGCAGGCCCAGATGTACCGCCAGCCATTTGTCCGCGGGCCCGATCGTCATTTCACGCCGGAGACTCAGCGGTTGACCTCCGGTCTGCAGCATCATCCGAAAAGCACGATCGCCCGGTTCCACCTTTTCGTCTGCGTCGAAATGAGTCGTCCATGTGTACTCGCCGCGACGATCGAGCCGGAGTGTCCATCCCGGCGAAGCCGCGAGCAGCGGCCCGATCTGCAGGCGAACCTGCTCTTGAAGCCTGGCTTTATCCAGTTCGAGGCGCGGATCGAGCCAGTCGAGCTTGTCGCGGATGTTCAGCGGATCGGCGCCGTCAGGAGCTCCGCGATCTACCGGGTCGGCCTGCAGGACCAGGAGCCCGGGACCTTCGGGCGGAAGCTCAAGTCGAACCCTGCCGGTATCAACGGTCTTCTTCGAGCCGATCAACAGCGGGCTTTCGTACGCGGGCTTACCGCGGGTCGATCCCACATAAACCCGCCCGCGGACGCAACCGCCCGGACCGACGACACGGTCGAGCCCGATACGGCTGCGAAATGCATTTGCGGATTTTGGAAGCGGAAAACGCAGTTCGCTGTAAGCGTGGACCGCAAATCCCCAGGCGTATGGATGTCCGCCGCTGCGGAGCGGACCGCCGGCGAAACTGCGGTTTGTGCGGACAGGCAGGAAGGGAGGGTCGAGTGTCGATGCGGGCCGCACGCGGCAGAGCGGGACGCGGGTGGGAGCAAACGACCACCGCATGCAGATGCTGCGGAAAGGCACCCACAACGAGTCAAGGCTCCAGACCGGTTGGACGATGTGCGTCCAGGTCTCGTTCGTACCGCCGCGAGCAGAAGCATACTTTGACCTGGCCGATTCGACAGCCACCAGAAACTTCTTCCACCGCACGGTCTCTCTTTCGAATTCCTTTTCTGCCTTAGCGGTTTTGGCTTGCAGTTCCCTGGCTTGGCGCTTGAGTTTCCGCGGGGCATCGCTGATGAACCGCCGGAGCTCTTTGAGCTTTTGCTTCCGGCGGGCCTCGATTCTGATCCGCTCGTCTTCCAATGATTTCTCTCGACTCTTCCGCAGTTGCGCTTGGCGGGCGCGGAAAGTCTCGAGCATCTTGTCGCGCTTCTCGGGGAGTTCCTTACCCAATCGTTTTTGCATGGCCTGTTCGGCCGCACGCAGGTCCCCGGTGAGTTTTTCACGCCGCTTTGCCAATTCGGCGGTATCTGTTTTCTGCTGCCCGTCGATACCGCTGCGCATGTCGCTCACGGTCTTCTGGTATTCCTGCTGCGCCGCTTTGGTCTGCTTTTCCGATTCGGCCAGTTGCCCGTGATACTTCGCGCGGGCCTGGTCGAATTTCAGTTGATTTCCCTTCCGCTTGCCCTCGATGCTCGCCAGTTGCGCGCCCAACTGCCTGAGACGGTCCTCTACCGACCGCCGTCGGGCGTCTGTACCGTAGGCCAACGCGCCGAAACGCAGCGAACTGCCCGTGGCGATCAGACCGCCGGTCGTCTCGATACGAATCAGGCGCGACCGGCATCCGGGGCTGAGAACTGCAAGCTCCCGGTAATACGCCTGCCATTGGTCGATCCGCGGAAGGTGGACCTCCGCGATGTCCGACATCTGAACTTCGCGAGTACCGTCTTTCAGCAGGAGAACCACGGACTGGTCTTTCCAGCGAAGGTGAACGACACGCACCTCCCGACCATCCCGGTAGTAGAGAGTGCCCGGTTGCAACCGCAGGCGCAAACCGGGGCGGAACACCACGCGCTCGATGCGCCCGGGCAGGATCCGCACGCGCCGCGGCGTGCCCCGGCCCCGTCGATCCGGCGAGGCGGCGAGCCTGACCACCAGATGCTCCGGGACATACGGCCCGTCGCCCGACCCCACGCCTTCGATATGCCCGACAAGACGATCGCCGCCGGTGAACTCGATGTAACCGGGGCAGTACTCGCTCGGCCGCCACGCTTTCAGCTTGCGATCGCGGAGCCAACGCAGCGGGCGCTTCGCATCGAACAACGAGGCGTCAGCCAGCCGCGGAGAGCCCGGATGCTCACCCCACCGGAACACCTCGTCCCCCTCAAGGCGAGTCCCGTCGACAAACATCGCCTCGTACCGCGCCGCGGTCTCGCCATGCAGCGGTATCGCAACCGCCGGCAACAACACCGCAACCAGCATGACCGGTATGTATCTCGAAACGCTCATGCAGAGATTTCCCGGATAAACTCAAGCCCGCGATCGTCGCGGGCCTCCAATGATTGTACCGCCGCGACGGGTAATCACAAACCCTTTCCCCGCTGCACCAGCTATCAACCGTCAGCCGTTGTCTGGAGAATTCCAGATCTGAAGCCCCACTTCCCCTTTCATACTTACTGCTCTGTTCCTGTATCGGGGATATAGTCAAAGCCAATGTTCTTGAGATCAATCCCGGCATCTCTGCAAATCCCCACCGCATCGGCAACATGCTTGTGTCGTGCATTCCTGTCACCGCGTATGAGGACTTTCTGATCCGGATTCGCTGAGAGGGATTCTCCTACCAGAATGGCCAGTTCTTCGAGTGACATTTCCTTGTTGTCCACACGACACGCTCCATCTTCCTGCACGTTGATAACGATTAACCTTGGCTGGGTCGTCGGTCGCGCCCGCACTTCGTCGGGGAGAGTGATCGCGATTTCCATTTCCCGGTATATTTCAAATCGCGACCTCTCATAGTGACACATGAACGCCAGAATGATGTTAGCGGCGATAGAGGACGCCAGCATAGTGATCAGCGCGGTATTGATTTTCATCGTATTACCCTGTTAACGATCGCCTTCGTAATGGCCACAGACTACCACGCCCGTCGGCAACCGTAAACTCTATTTCACATCCTGGACACTGGAGACAGTCACCGGCGCGGGTCCGATTCCGCACCACGATTGAACGGCGCCGGCGAATGAAGAAACTCTCCCGCGAACCCCTCACCGGACGTATAATACAGCGTTGCCCATCTGGATTGCGGGCACAGGGCATCGGGAATTCCGGTCGAGGAGAATACATGATGGTATCGATAAAGGTCAGGCGCGGTCCGATCGCTCTGGTTGTCGCTCTGCTCTGCACGCACGTGGGTTGCGCAGTCGCCCCGGAGAGTTCGGGTAATGACAAGGCGCCCCAGTCGCAATCCGCCCTGCCGCACCACATCGTATACCTTATCGACAGGTCCGGTTCGATGTTCGATTTCCTCGACGAGATCAAGAGCAATGTCATGAACTCGGTTAAAGGCCTTCAACCGGACCAGGACTTTCACGTCATCATGTTCGCTGACGGCCAGCCGTATGAGAAAAACCCAATGACCCTCACGCCGCCGACCGAGGAGAACTTCCGCTCACTCGCCAAGTTCTTCTCTCGTATGCAGGCCAGAAGGACCGTCAATCCGATCAAGGGCATAATCCGCGCCTTTGACGTGCTGGACAAGGCCAATAACCGTCCGGGCAAGGTCATCCACCTGCTTACTGACGGGTCATTCCCCGATAACGAAGCGATCATTGCGGCCATTCGGGCCAAGAACGCCGGAAAGGATGTTATCATCTACACGTATCTCTACGGCGCCCGAAAGTCGCCCATCGCCGAGAAGGTCATGAAACTGATCGCCGCCGAAAACGGCGGACTGTACCGCTATGTCGATCCGGATGAGTGAACCCAGGGGGCGTTGCCTTGAGCTATTGAATTTGAGCCCGTTGGGTTTTCACGCTACCACCCCGGTTGCCGGCATGAAAAGCCGGAATCCCAGACCACTAAGATGATCCCGGCATTTGAGCCGTGCCGGATATCCGGCAAGCATCAGGTGCGGACTTCGGCTTTTAGCGTTTCGGCGAAGGCTTTTACTACTGTTTGGATTTGTTCGTCTACTTGTTCGCTTCTTAGTGTGGCTTCGTTAGATTGGTAGACTATTGTCAGTGTGATGCTCTTGCGGCCGGCGGGGATGGGCTTGCCGCGGTAGGTTGTTACGTATTGCGCGTCCGTGCGGAGGGGTTGGTCTACTGATGTCAGGACTTCCTGGACCTGGGACCATGTTGTTTCTTCGTCTACCACTAATGACAGGTCGCGGCGGACGGCGGGGAAGCGGGCGACGCTTGAGTAAGTGCGTTCGAGATTCGCGCAGCTTTTCAGTACATCCATTCTGAGGCGGGCGACTGCGATGGGGCGTTCGAGGCTGTAATACTTCAGTACGTCGGCGGAGATTTGGCCGATGGAGCCGATTGGATTTCCATCGAGGGACATTTCGGCGGCGGCTTGGTCGTCCATGCCTGGTTGGGCGGAGGGTTTGAGTTCGAGGCTCGCTCCGGTTGCGATCTGGTCGCAGAGGGCCTCGATCGCACCGCGCAGGTCGCGGAGGTCGCCGCTGGTGACCATCGCGAGTTCTGTGTGTTCGTCGGGCAGGGTTTCGGCGCCCTTGGGCGGGAAGACGGCTGCGAGTTCGTACAAGCTTATGTCGGATGTCCCGGCGTCCTGGTTTGCTTTGCAGGCGCCCAGCAGACTCGGGAGGAGCGTCGGGCGGAGTGCGTTGTTGGTTTTGCGGGTGAGCGTGTCGGCGCAGACCGGTTCGCTTACGCCGAAGAGTGCGGCCTCTTCGGAGTCGATGTAGGTGAACGTCACGGCTTCGTCGAAGCCCGAAGCCGCCATTACCAGTGCGATATCCTGGCGGATTTTCTGTTCATCATCCAGGCCGACCACTTCGTGAGCGATCTTGGTCGACAGCGGTATCTTGTCGTATCCGACTATGCGTGCGACCTCTTCGATGAGGTCGGCTTCGCGGGTAAGGTCGGCGCGGTACGGCGGGATGGTGCAGGTGATGGTGTCTCCATCGAGAACGGCGTTCAGGCCGAGTCGGTCGAGAATGCTCGCCTGCTCCTCGGCGGGGATGTCGAAACCCAGCAGGGCGGAGCATCGCGACGGACGGAGCGTGACGCTCGGCGCTTCGTACGGATCGGCCCATACGTCTACAACGCCTTCGGCCAATTCGCCGCCGGCAAGTTCGACTATCATCTGACAGGCGCGGAGCGACGCCTCATCGACGCCGACGGGGTCCACGCCGCGCTCGAAGCGGAAATTACTCTCGCTCATCAACGCGAGTTTGCGGGAGGTGTGGCGGATGTTCAGCGGATCGAACTGCGCCGACTCCAGCAGGATGTTAACCGTCTGGGCGGACACTTCAGTGTCCAAACCGCCCATGACGCCGGCGATGGCTACCGGCTTGACCGCGTCGGCGATTACCAGCATCGATTCGTCCAGTTCGCAGGTGGTTTCGTCGATACTCACCATCCGCTCGCCGCCTTTGGCTCGCCGGACCACGATGCGATTCTCGGCCAGCTTGTCGTAGTCGAATGCATGCAGCGGCTGGGAGTATTCCATCAGGATGTAGTTCGTCACGTCGACGATATTGTTGACACTCCGCATGCCGATCGCTTCGAGCCTTTCGACGAGCCACTCGGGGCTCGGACCAACCTTCACGCCGCGGATCACCCGGGCGCTGTAGCGTGGGCAGAGATCCGGGGCCTCGACGTCGACGGATGTAAGTTCGGCGGCCTGCCCGGATACAGGCGTATCTTTCAGCACGGGCGGGGTGAACTCCTTTCCCGTGGCGACGGCAAGTTCGCGGGCGACGCCGAGATGCCCGAGGCAGTCTGGTCGGTTTGAGGTGACTTCCAGATCGAGTACCAGGTCAGTGGGCGTCTCGGTGGTCCCTTCATGGTTCAGGCCGATGCGCGTGAAGAGCTGCTCCAACTCGGCGGTCGGCATGGCGACCTCAACGTAATCAGTAAGCCAGTTCAGTGAGATATTCATTTTTTTCCACTTTTTTCCACTTTTTCCAGTAGATCCGGTTTTTCCAGTCGGGGGGATATATTAGCTTGGCAATTGGCAATTGGCAACGACGAACGGGCTCTGTTCCGCTTTGCCCCTGATGAGAAAAGGTGTCAGGGGGCGGTTTTGATTTTTGCAATCGCTTCCCTGGCTTGCTTACAGAGGAACTTGTCGGACGTTTTCACCACGCGTTGCAGCGCCGGTAAGGCCGCTCGTGCCGGCGGGCCTATGGTTCCCAGGGAGTATATCGTACGGCGTTTGACGTAGGAATCGCCGTCTCGCAACGCCTTGCACAACGCATCGACTATAACCGCCAACTCCTTTCGATCTTCGGGTAGCTTTCTCCCGATGGAGCCCAGAGAAGATGCGGCGCCGGATCGTGTCTTCTCGCTGGAGGCACTGGTCATAATCTTAATCATTGCGGTAATGATCTCCGGATACTCCGGGGAGAGAGCCTCCATCCGGCTGAACAGTTTCCAGCGATGCGAATAGTGAATTCCCTCATCGCCCATAGCGACGACCAGGCGCGAGACGATTTCCTTTTGGAGATTTGGGGCGTTCTGCTTGCTCCAAAGGATCAGTGCGTCCACACTCGACGTGCGGACCATGCGGTCCGAATCGTGGAGCAGCTTGTCGAAATTCTTCGGGAAACCATCCCCGAGCTTCATGTATCCCCATGCGTAGGCGACCGTGCGGCGTACGAGGGGATTCCCGTCAGTGGTGTACTTGGTAAGAAGCCCCGAATCGGCTCGGCCCCATCCGGAGATTATTCGCGCGATAGTGTTCCAATAGCGGTATGACTTATCGTTGCGCACCGCGATCATCAGCGCATTGAGGTTTTTCGGCCCGAGCTTGGCGAGCTTGTCCCTGGCCTCTGAGCGGGCCCTGGACGCCTCCCGGTCCCTTCCAAACGGACGAATCTTCGCGGACAACGCGGCGATCAGGGCCGAAACGTTCTCATTGGTTCCGCTCTCTTGCAGCGAAGCGGCCAGCGTGGCGCCGGTATCGTGCAGAGCCTTCTTGGCGGCCTGGCGGACATTTTCGGACTTGTCGCGGGTCGCCCTCTTCAACGCCGAGGTGGCGGCTTTGGCTTTGGGGCCCATTTCGCCGAGGTAAAACGCCGAATAAGTACGGGCGGTGCTGTTGGTGTCCTTCAGCAGAGTCAAGCACAACACGCTTACGATCTTGTCCAAATCCGGATCACCCCCCGCAGCCTCGCGTCCCATATTTCCCAACGTCAGAACGGTATTGTATCGCACCATACCGCTGCGATCGGTTTTCAGCAGGTTGATCAGAGTCGGCAGCACGGTCTTGTTGTTAGCGCACAGACGCGCGAGTACGGCCGGCGCGCGGCCTCTGACCTGGTCGTCGCGGTCCCCTAGCGCCGCAAAAAGCGATTTCTCCATCGCCTTGCTCGTCCCGCCCGGGCTTATGCCTATGTTGTACAACGAGTCCATCGCCATGCGACGGACGTTCACGTCGGAGTCTTCGAGCATTTTCATCAGCAACGGTTCTACTTTGCCCGCACCCTGCCGCAACAACAGGCTCAACGGGAACCGGACCGCCGATCTCGGATTGCGGCGATAGATGCTCAGCAGTTGCGGAAGCACAGACGGTTCGATCTGCTTGAGAATATCGCCGACCACATTGGACGTACTGGAGTTCTTCTCGACAAGTTCCAAAAGCGGTCCGAGCGCGTCGGCGCCCATCAATACCAACTGGTCCATCACCGCCTTGTCCGCATCGCGCGAACTCGAGCGGCTGCTGCCGGGAGGATACAAATCCTTTATCAACTCGGCGATGCTCTTACCGCTGGGTTTGACCCGCGGTCTGGGTTTCAGCGAGGTCGCCGGTCTTGCGACAGGTTTGGGCTCGGGTTTTGTTCTCGGTGTTTTTCCATTCTTGCCGGAAGCCTTGAACGCAATGCTCTTGGCGTCGTTCTGGGGAACCGAGACCTCCTTACCGTCGACATTGACGACGTAAACGCCGTCGACAAATCGGACGAACACGCCTGTGATCTTCGTTCCGTCCTTCAGGAGAATCTCCATCGTCGGTTTGATCGAAGACGACGCGGCGTGCAGAGGCGTCGCAAAATTGATTGACGCAAGAAGCAGCATCGCACCAAACAGGATTCCCACGCCGCGGCCGATCCGGGCGATTTTGGCATTTCCCATTCTAATCATAACCAACATCTCCCAACCGCATATCGTGAATACCGATCCGACCAACTGAAACAGCTTAATATGCCAACATAGGAATTGGACGCGCAAGCACCAGAAGAAGTTCCCTCCGATTCACTCGCAGAGCAGGAGAGCAATCAGGCCGATGCGCGTGAAGAGCTGTTCCAACTCGGCGGTCGGCATGGCGACCTCAACGCAATCGACAAGCCGGTTCAGTGAGATATTCGAGCGGGAAACTGTGTTGACTTCGCATGGAGGCATGCTAGGATAACCGGACAGCTCAGCAAGGGTTACGCCAAGAACGTTATGCGGGAAACAATGCTGGAGATGACAGAGAGAATGTAAACGATGGCGACTTTCAAATGCTCGTCTTGCGGGGCAACCCTCAAAATATCAGATCCGAAGGCCGGCAGTAAAGGGAAGTGTCCACTATGCCAAACCACCTTTGTCATCCCGGATATGGATTCGGTAGCTTCCGGAGGGCAAGCAAGCAGTAACGACCCCGAAGCCCAACTGTTCGAAAATGTTGATATGGGACGCGTGCTTGCCGCCCGCCACGCAGATGCGGAGGCACAATCGCAGACACCTCGCCTCTGCCGGGCCTGCGAGACGCCGCTGGGGCCCAGCGAGGTAACGTGTCCCGCATGTGGAGCGTTGATTCAGGGGCGCTCCTCTCCGCGGGCAGGATTGCCCACTCCCCTCGCCGTGGAGACTGAATACAACTACAACTCTCAGTCTCCCATGTACTCTCCCGGAAGGACAAACCGAAGGAAAGAGAGAAAGAGAAAGCGGACAGTGATCAGGGGCGACGGGCCCAGCATGACGGCGATTATCGTTGCAGTAGTCATTGTATGCCTTGGGGCCTTGATGTTCCTCGGCGGACCTTTACACGGAAGAAAAGCTCCAGGCCCGCACGCGAGCCCGGAGATGGCGTGGGCGGATTTTTATATCAGATACTGTGTCCCGATTATCGTCTTGCTCGCCGGACTTACACTCTGGAAACGAGCGTACGAACCCGGAATTACGTTTTTTCGAGGCGTGGGAGTTGTTCTCGGAAGCGACATCCTCTATTCCGGAATCGCCATGCTGGTCACGCTTTTCTGTTTCTTGGGCCTTCCCAAGGGCACTCATGCCTCCGGCCTGGTGTTCGGCTTCGTGGTGAAAATGGTGATCGGGTACTCACTGCTGCGGGCCGGCTTCAGGCCAAAACCATCCATATAGGATACGGACGGAAATAGCAACGGCCTCGAAAACGGTCTTACCGTCGCCAGTTGCCGGTTCCCAGCTGCCAAGCCGTTCGAGTATAATCGCGGGCATGTCCGAAGACGATCGCAATGAATCTCAGTATGACCGGCTTATGGACGCCGCGATCGACCAGGCGCTTGCCGCCCGCCGCGCCGGCGACGTGCCTATCGGCGCTGTGATCGCAAACGCCGACGGCGAGATAATCGCAGAGGCCCACAACCGGCGGATAATCGACGCCGACCCGACCGCCCACGCGGAGATTCTGGCAATCCGGGCCGCGGCGAGCGCCATCGGCGACTGGCGACTGGGCGGATGCACGATGGTCGTCACCCTCGAACCATGCTGCATGTGCGCCGGGGCGATCGTCCTGGCGCGAATGGACCGCGTAGTCTACGGCGCCACCGACCCCAAAGCCGGAGCAGTAAACACACTCTACCAACTCTGTAGCGACCCGCGCCTTAACCACCGCTGCGAAGTGGTCGCAGGCGTCCAGGCCGCCCAATGCGGACAACTCCTGACCGACTTCTTCCGAGCCCAACGGGCGGCGGGCAAGAAGTAACATCCGTTCTCCGTCAAGGATCTCTGTAACGAAGTGATACGCGCAGTCGCAAGCTCTCAGTTTGGCGACATGACCACCCCTCGCAAACATGGGCACATGAAAATATTTTTTCCTTTGCGATCTGAGGGTTTTGCAGTATAATTTTTGCAGAATAGAGGAGCAGCCCGTTCCGGGTTCTGGGCGGAGCGGCGGGCTGCATTCGACCTGAGCCGGTCGATTGAATGAGGGCAGGAGCGTTTTCGCTTACACGTTTTCTTTCCTGCGCCAGGCCGCATCGGCCAAGTTCCTGTTGGTGATGTTTCGTTGTGTACTTGTCGGGAAGGGTACAGCGATGAAAGAGGCAATTCAAATGATGTGTATGGCGGCGGACTGCGGTGTGTCGCTGCGCGCTGAAATCTTCAACGGGCGCCTCAGGCGATTACGAGAGGTTCAAACCTAATCTAGAGGAGTTGACCATTATGCGATCACAAAAACTGGCATGTGTATGTTTCGCCGCGGTGTTTTTCGTTATTTTCGCAAGTCGCGCAATGGCCGGCAACGTCACGGCCACACTCGAAGTCGATGCCTACATCGACCACCAAGCCTGGCTTTGGGTCCGCCCCAACAGTGGTGGAACCGGAACAGACATCATATGGCACAAGAGTGGTAACAACAGCGCGCCCGGGAGGCACGGCGGTAATGCGTACGACACGCATCTGACCAGCAGCTTGGGCGAGTCAGCCAGTTGGACACCGCTCTACCCACGCAATGATGGGAATGGGGATAAACTAGATTCGTGGGGCGAGGCTATTTCGCACCCCTGCACAGAACTGACGCTGGCGTCTAACTTCTACGATCCGACCGGACAGTACAACAACATTGTGCAACTAGACTGGGTGGATCCGCCTCGTGCTGGCGCCGGTGCTGGCATTGTACAGCAACCCAAACCGAGTAACGGTTTCTATCTCAAGGTCGAATTTGGCGACGGCGTCGCCGGAGCCAGTTGGATTCATCCCGAATTCACCTATCCGGCCAAGAGCGTGCTCGACTATGAATGGCTAGGTGGAGATCCGATGGCGGACTTCGGTGAGTGGGAGAACTGGAGTTCGCACAGAGTTCCCGGGGCAAGCCAGGTCGCCGTATTCAACAGCGGCATCAATCTATATAGAGTCTTCATGGGTGGCCATACGGTCGGTGGGATCAGAATACACGACAATATTGTAGCCTTGAATGGGCCTATGACAGTCAATGACTCTGTCGAGGTGCAGCCTGACTGCGATCTGACCCTTACAGCGGCTAATATCGCTCCAGCCACAGTAAGCGTTCGCGCGGGGGCGGGGCTTGAATTAGAAAACAGCACAATCGCCGTCGAGGAGTTGACCGTCGACGGATACCTGGACCTCAAGCAAGGCGAGATATCCGTCTCTGGTGAGGCGTCGATGCACAATTCCTACCTCTCTCTCGCTTACAGCAATCTGAACTTTCTCGATAACTCGACGTGGTCCGGAACGCTCAACAGAATCACTATCAAGTTTGCCCTGACATCCCAACCGGGAGATACTGTCAGCGTGATTAATTACGGCGATAACGTTCAACGCTCCGGCGTGACAAGCCGGGAAGTTTACGTTGATGGCGATATTGCCGGTGACGGTTACTGGGAGACTCGCAGCTTGTTCACAAACGGCTACATCAAGGCCATTGCCTACCCGGGTCCTCGAAATGATTCCGCACCGGTCACGACGAACGATCCGCAAGCCGACCTGTTGGGTGGAGTCCAAACCGATTCGGGGGTCCGAGTGGAATTCGCCGAACTGCTCCTCGGTGGCGACTTGAGCGTGGAACAGAAGTGGGTAGGGCAGGACGAATCCGGCGGACTACCCTTAAGTAGCGGCGACTTGGACGTGGAACAGAGTTTGGTCGCGGCGAGCGAATACGACGGGCTACCCTTCAGTGTGATCAACTTCTTCCCGGGCGGAACCGTCCTGCAACTCTGGGATCTCCAGTTCACCGGCGAGTTCGGCGGGACGGCCTCCGTCACGCTGAACTTTCACGAGGAGTTCCTGGCGCCGGGCTTCGACATGCAGGATTTGTCCGTCCGCCACTACGTCGACGGGGAATGGATCAATTTGGGAGGAATCGTCGACGAAGAGAACCACACCATCCAATTCGAGACCGACAGTTTCTCGCCGTTTGCCCTGGGAACCGACGTGCCCGAACCGTCGGCCTTAGTACTGCTGTGCATGGGCCTGGCGGGTCTGCTGCGGAGGAGAAAGGTCAAGAGACGCCCACGAGCAAGTCTTTAGTTCCGGCGCTCGTTTTGTGGATGGCAGTTTAAGTTCACGCGCGGTCCGCCTGTGAACCACGAAGACCGGCCCCTGCGCGCTTCGATATCCGAAGCAGCAGCGATCGCAAATCAGTGTTCCATCAGGAGATGTATTGCGTGCGAGCTACGCGATATCGCCGCGAGCCGCATATCGCTGCGACGTGCACAGCTCGCCGGGGTGTGAACCAATTGTAACCGCCGCCGATATCGGGCGCGGAATACCCCTTGTCAATACGCCGATTGCGGGTATGATGTATATTGGGCGTCGACCCGCTGTTTGAGGCTGCGACTTACGCCCTGCGCGGCTTGGGTGGAAAAGCGGTCGGCGCGAAGAATCGGGCGGTTCTTGTGGAGTTTATTAAAACGTGGACCCACTTGTCTGGGTTGCTGTGTTGTGTACGGTGCTTTCGGGCTTTTTTGCACTTACCGGTTACGCATTGCGGGCGTTTCGCCGGTCGCGCTTGGAGGAGGTACTCGAAGACCACCCCGGAAAGGCGCGCTTGGAAGTTGTCGACCGCCATCTGCCCGCGCTTCGCCTCAACTCATCTCTATGCCGCACCATAAGCAATGTTGCCCTGGTGGTCGTCGTTGGCACACTGTTCGGCGGAAATGTCGTAGCGACGATTGCGGTCTCGGTTGGCCTGATAGTATTCTTCGGGATTGCCATACCACACGCCTGGGCTGCGTATGCTGACGAGCAGATCCTGGCGGCCACGCTTCCGGTGCTGCTTGTGCTTCGAAGAGTTATGAGCCCGGTGATATGGTTGATGCAGCGGCTGGACGTACCGATCCGTCGCCTGACGGGTATCGCCGACCGCGACGCCCACAACGGCGACAGCGCCAAGCAGGAGATACTCCAAGCCGCTTCCGACGGACAGGCCGAGGGCGCCGTCGACGCCGACGAAGTTGAGATGATCGAGTCGGTCATGGAGTTCGGCGACACTCACGCCGCGGAGATAATGACGCCCCGGACCGACATCGTCGCGCTGGACGCCAAGACGCCGTGGCAGGAGGCGGCGGGGAAGGTTGTCGACGCCGGGCACACCCGCGTACCGGTATACACCGGCGATATCGATAACATTATCGGCGTGCTGTACGCCAAGGATATGCTCCGCCTGGTCGAAACCGAACAGGCCGTGGCGATAGGCGATCTCGCGCGAAAACCGTTCTTCGTTCCCGAGACCAAGGCCCTGGACGATCTGCTCCACGAGTTCAAGGCCCGCAAGGTCCACATCGCCGTCGTACTCGATGAATACGGCGGGACGGCGGGCATAGTGACCATCGAGGACGTGATCGAAGAGATAGTCGGCGAGATTGCCGACGAGTACGATCAGTCCGAGGAGGCACTCATGCAGCGTATCGACGAACGGACCATCGAAGCCGACGGGCGGATGTACATAGACGACCTCAACGACGCACTGGACCTCGATATACCCGAAGACGCCGGTTACGACACGGTAGCCGGACTGGTGTTCTCCGAACTGGGCTACATCCCGCAAATCGACGAGACGCTCCGTGCATTCGGCGCGGACTTCGCGGTGTTGGCGGCAGATGAAAGAAAGATCACTCGCCTGCGCGTAAAGGTCATCTAGCCAGGAGCCCGGGCGCCGGGGTGCGGGGCGGTTTTTCCAAATCTCACAAAATGCGGAACTTCTCTGGTTCCGGAGCGTCAAAGCAGTATACTTGTTGTTCTCCGACGTTTGGGAAGTTCAACGGACGACCGCCTGCATGAAACGACTCGCTTGTGCAATAGGGTTTGTAGTTATCGTTGCGCATACGGGGGTTCTTTACGCGCAGGATTCCGCCGACCGCGGCGCCCTGATCCGCGAGATGATCAATCGTTCACGCCTGCTCGAAGATGCACATTTCCGCCTGCCGCGATCAGTCTGGCAGCGGTTCGTCGTCGACGAGGCCAGAGGCACGTCGCCGGCCCCCGTATCGTGCATCCGCCCGCGGGGTATCTATCGCCTGAAAATCGACGGTAAGGGCGGCGCCATTATCGAAGCCGAGATTCATCTGCTGATCTTCGATACCCGCGGCGCCGGGGCCCTCGCCGTCCTGCCTAACTCTCTGGCGTGGTCGGAGATCACCCTCGCCGTCGGCGACGCCAAAGCCGCACCCCTCAAGCCCGCGACGGTTGGCAAGTGGCTCGTATGCAAGGCGACGGAGCCCGGGCATCACGTGATTCGCGCCCGCGCGGAGGTCGAGGGCTTCAAGGTATCGGGCGGTACGTTCACCTTACCGACTATCCAAACCGTGCAGACCGCGGTCACGCTGGATTCGCCGCTGGCTTTTGAAGTAACCGCCGGCGGCGCCCCGCGCATGGCGGCGGGGTCGGCGGAAAAAGGTACGCACATCTCCCTTCCGCTTAAGCCCGCATCGAAGTTGGTGCTGAATTATCGGCCTCCCCGGCGCCGCAGCGCCCGCCAGGCCACTTACCAGGTCAGCGGCGCCGTGGCGTGGAACTTCGGACCCGCCGCCCAACAAGTATCCGCCGATCTGCGGATCGCGATTCTCGGCGGTAAGAGCGAGAGCCTGGAGATTACTCTCCCCCCTACAGCAAAGCGCGTTGCAGTGTCCGGGCCGGACGTTCGCGAAATCCGCACCGGCCGCGGTAGCGTCTCGGTGTTCTTCCGCGGGGCAATCAGCGGGCGGACGCGCCTGAAGTTGAACTACGAACTCCCCGCCGCCAATGGCGCCGCCAACCTCGGGCGCCCGGAAATCAACGGCGGTCGATGGGCGGGCGGGACACTGGTGATAACCAACACCGCCGGTGGCAGCGAGATCCAACCGGCTGCAATGTCCGGGCTCAAGGAGATCGCTCTGGGCGACACCCCGCCGGCAGCATCGGCGATACTGGCGGGCAAGGCGGTGCTGGCTTACTCGATAACGTCCGCCCAATGGTCGGTCCGGGCCGAGTCGATGAACCTCGGCGAGTTCGCCATCAAGCAGACTATCGCCGACAGCGCGCGATACCAGTTTGCCTATCGCCCCGACGGTACGGTAATCTGCCGCGCCGACTACGAGATCCGCAACCGCAACCGCCAGTTCCTGCGAGTTACCCTGCCTCCCGGCGCGAAAGTGCTTCTGGCGAGGGTCTCCGAGAAGTCGCGTCCGATGACCCCCCTGCCGGGAAACAAAGGTGAATATCTCCTGCCGCTGGAGCGGAGCACGGCCTCGGTTATGGGACTCGTGAGTTTCCCGGTGCAGGTAGTCTACATGTATCGCACCGGCGCGCTGAGATCAAGCGGGCGGGGTACTGTAGCCCTTCCGCGAATCGACGTTCCAATCGCATACGCATGGTGTCAGGCGAACATGCCCGGGGGCATGAGACGCTTGAAGTTCTCGGGCGTCATGAGGCCGGTGACGCAGTATTCCAGCGAGACCGCCCTGGCGTCGATGACGTACGGAAGCGCAACGGCGCTCGATCCGGACAGGAAGCGCCTCGATCAGCCCGAGCCCGAGGCCGTTGAGACCTACGTGTCCGCCAAACCCGATGAAGGCGGCGGTGGCGGTGGCGGCGGTCTATTCGGTTGGTTCTCTTTGGGCTCGGCGAAATCGGTGAAGCCGAAGTCCAGCATAAGTATATACAAACCCGTCACTAACCCCATGACCAATTCGATTTCGCTCGGGGGTTCAGGGGCTTCGCCCGCGGGTTCGCTGGCGAGGAACTACTGGCGGGCGGGGCAGGAATCGTACAAACAGGGCAAGTACGACGAAGCCGACAAGTCGTTGAGCAATGTACTCAAGATGTTCCCCAAATCGCCCGACGCCCCCAACGCCAAGCGCCTTCTGGCGAATATCAAGCTTCTCAAAGGCAAACTGCAGGTCAAAGGGCGAGCCGAAAAAGCAGCGGCCGTAGCGGTCAAACAGCAGATCAGCGCTGACAATGTTGATGAACTCCAGCAGCAGAGAGAACTGGTCGAGGGAGGTATTCAAGCCGCCAAACAGAAAGACACCAAACGGGCACAAACCCTGTTCAGGGCGGCGGAAGTCCTCAGTAAGAAACTGGTCGCCAGGGGCGAGAACGTAATCGATCAGACCGCGCGTCTCAGGGTGGCAAGACAGCAGCTCGACATCGCACGGAAAACCAGCGGTGAAAGATTGAACCAGGGACTCAAGCAGGTCAAACAGCTTCGCCAGTCCGGGAAGATCGCCGAAGCCGTCAAACTTGCCGGGCAACTCGCCAGATACGTCGACGAATTGGCCATCAGCAGTAACGGTGTTGGAGTTGGCTTCAAACTCCAGAAGGAGAGGGAGCAACTGGCCCTCGAATCGGCCAGAGCGACGCTCGGCAATCAAAACTCCGACCAAACGGGCCTCTTCGACTCCGGTAATACGGGGCTCTTCGACCCCGGTGCGGGAGGAACCGATTCTGGTATAGAGTCCCAACCGCGCCCCGATGACCAGACTTTTACTTTTGACGGAGAGTTTCTCGACGATATCCAGGCCGGTTTCAATATCTCTGACAAAGAGGCGGCCCGGAAGATATACAAGGTCGGAGACCTGTTGACTGGCTCAGATTTCGATGAGAAGGACGGCCTGAAGGATATCAGCGCCAGAGAAGCCAATCGCCGAGAGAGGACATCCAGACTCAGAAGGCAGGTTCAGTCGCTGTTGGAAGATTCGAGGAGCGGCAGGGTGCAGACCACGACATACGATGGTCAGAGGGCGTTCGTGGTGACGGGTGGAGCCCGTGAGCAGGAGGCGGTCTCGAAGCTGATCGAAGGCCTGCGTCAAGCTCGCGGGGCCCAGGTCCAGGTCGGCGCCAATCTCGCACTCCAGAGGGCGGGAGATCAGACGGCCGACACGAGTGGCTTGTTTGACCCGGGCCAAGCCAGCGATCAAACCGGTCTGTTCGATCCAGGCGGTATCTCGTCCGACAAGCGTCACATGACGATAACCAACCGTATACAGGGCGGCGATGGAAAGGAGTCCCGGGGCGCCAAGCTTGACCCGGACCTGCAGAAGTTCATCGACAAGAACTACGCATGGCAGAAGAAGCCCGGGAGGCCGGACGGTTCAAACTCAAGGGTCTGGCAAGACGCAATCGAGGCTGAAGAGCGGGAACAGATCCGGCAGGCCAAGATGCAACTGATCCGCCAGGATGAGGCGCCACTCGGGGAACGAGTTAGAGACCTGACCGCCCGGGCCAGATCTCTCATGGCCAAACGCGACTTTGGCGCCGCCCTCGAAAAACTAAAGCAAATTCGCGTTCTGGACCCGCGGAATCGCTGGGCCAACGAGCAGATGGAACTGCTGCAGAACTTTGCCCAACTTGAAAGCGAGAAGGGGCTTATCAAGGATGTTATCCGGGAACAAAATCTGGCCTTGCAGGACGTCAGGCGTGCGGAGATTCCGTGGCATCAGGAAGTCAATTACCCGAAGAATTGGAAAGAGATCACCGTCAGGCGCGAGGCCGGAACCGACGAGGACCGCGTCGTCAAGAAACAGCTCGATACGAGAGTCTCCAAGCTGGACTTTGAGGAGATGGAGCTTTCGCAGGTATTCCAGTTCCTCCGAGATGTCTCCGGCGCGAATATTCACGTCAAGTGGCGGGCCCTGGCGTTGGAGAGTATCGAGCCGAAGACCACAGTGAGCGTGCAGATGTCGAACGTGACCTTCAGGAAGGCGTTGGAAGCCATACTCAAGGGCGTAGCGAGCGATGGCGAACCGGGAATCGGCGAGACGGGCCTGGATTACTCTATCGATGACGGCGTGATAACCGTTTCCACCAAGTCCGATTTTAAGAACGAGACTGTTGTTCGCGTTTACGACATTCGCGACATGGTCACCCGCGTCCCGAAGTTCGAAGGCACCAGGCGGGGCAGGCCGACCAGGGGCGCAGGCGACAAGAACAGGGATGCTACCGGTCTGTTCGATCCAGGCGCCGGCGGTGATGATAACGGTGACAGCCTGGAAGGCGATCTCAAATCCCGCAGCGAAATGATCGGTGAGATAAAGACCAGTATTGCAGACACCGTCGAGCGCGATTCGTGGCGGGACGCCGGCGGAGAAGCCGGAGCCATCAGCGAAATAGGCGGGCAGCTCGTTATCACGCAGACCAAAGAGAATCACGAAAGAACCGCCGAACTGATCGCCAAACTCCGTAAGACCAAGGGCCTGAAAGGCGCCGTCGAAGGACGCAAGGTCTTTTCCGATCACCGGCAGGCGGAGTCGGAGGTCGACCGTGTCGTTCAAAAGCAACTTGATACGAGAGTTTCCAGGCTGGACTTTGAGGACATGGAGCTTTCCAACGTGTTCCAGTTCCTCCGCGACGTTTCCGGCGCGAATATTCACGTCAAGTGGCGGGCGCTGGCGCTGGAGAGTATCGAACCGAAAACCACCGTGAATGTACACCTGGAGAATGTGACTTTCCGGAAAGCGTTGAAAACCATACTCAAAGACGTAGCGAGCGGCGGTGAGCCGGGAGTCGGCGAAACGGGTCTGGGTTACCTTGTCGATGAAGGCGTGATAACCATTTCCACCCATGCCGACCTGGGAAAGCAGACTGTTGTTCGCATCTACGACCTCCGCGACATGATCCGCACCGTCATGAAATCGGAAGGTCCTCGCGTGTCTCTCGGTGAGATCGTAAGTGAGATAAAAACTGTTGTTACAGACACCGTCGATCGCGATTCGTGGCGGGACGCCGGCGGAGAAGCCGGCGGCATCAGCGCAATTGGCGGACAGCTCGTTGTCACGCAGACCCGCGGGAATCACGCGAAAACCGCCAATCTGATCGATACGCTCCGTCAGGCCAGAGGCTTGAAACCCGCCGCCAGGAAACGTAGAATCCGCGACGCTCGCCGCCCGGCGGAGACAGAGGCCGACCGTATCGTCCGAAAGCAACTCGATAAGAAAGTCTCCAAGCTGGACTTTGAAGATATGGAGCTTTCCCAGGTGTTCCAGTTCCTCCGCGACGTCTCCGGCGCGAATATTCATGTCAAATGGAAGGCGTTGGCACTGGAGAGTATCGAAGCGAAAACCACCGTGAATGTACACCTGAAGAATGTAACTTTCAGCAAGGCGTTGGAAACCATACTTAAAGGCGTGGCGACCGGTGGTGAGCCGGGAGTCGGCGAGACGGGTCTGGGTTACATCATCAATGATGGCGTGGTAACCGTTTCCACCAACGCCGACTTGGGAGAGCAGATTGTCGTTCGCGTCTACGACCTCCGAGACATGATCCGTGTCGTTGTCGGGTCCGACCTCTTGGGCGCCCCCAGATCAATCAAAGCGACCGGCGCCGGCCGCAAGACTCGCCGAAAGATCATCCTTGAGATGAAGACCCTCGTCAGCGACATCGTCGATCGCGACTCGTGGCGAGATGCCGGCGGCGAGGCCGGCGTCATTGGCGAAAAAGACGAACATCTCGTTATCACGCAGAGCCTCGATAATCATGCGAAGATCGTCGAACTGCTCGGTAAGGTTCGTAAGACCGCGGGCCTGAAAGACATTGGCCCGAAGGCGAAAACGAAGGCCGACCGCGTTGTCCGAAAGCAGCTTGATACGAGAGTTTCCAAGGTGGACTTTGAGGACATGGAGTTTTCCAAGGTGATCCAGTTCCTCCGCGATATCTCCGGCGCGAAGATTACGGTCAAGTGGCGGGCACTGGCAAAGGAGGGCATCGAGCCGACTGACACCGTGAATGTACACCTGGCGAATGTGACCTTCAGAAAATCGTTGGAAACCATATTAAGAAATGTTGAAATTGTCCGTAAGATGGGCCTGGTTTACGTTGTCGATAAAGGCGCGATAACCATTTCCACCAAATCCGACTTTGCAAAACGGACTGTTGTTCGCACCTACGACATTCGCGACATAATCCGCGCAGGGGCGGCCATGGAAAGCCCTCTTTGGTCCTGCCGCAATATCATCGGCGCCATCCAGGTCCTCATTACAGACACCGTCGATCGCGATTCGTGGCGGGATGCCGGCGGAGAAGCCGGAGCTCTGTCCAGAATAAACGGACAGCTCGTTATTACGCAGACCAGGGCGAATCACGATCAAATCGCCGAACTGTTCGGTAAATTCCGCGAGACGGTGGATCCGAAGAAAGCCTCCTCCCAAAGGCGCGAGTCAACCAAGAGGACCAGGCCTGACAAGACCAGGTCCATAACCGCCCGCAGAAAACTCGATCGGGCAGAACTGTCCCGCAAGCTTCGGTTCAACCGCGGGCAGAAAACCAATGTATCGAGCCTCAACATCAACGTGGACGCTGACGCGGCCGGTTCGCTTGGCATCAATTTCCACAAGGGCAATAACGACGTGTCGTTCACCGTTGTCGACGAAGCCCAGTTTCGCACGCTAATGGAACTCGACGCCGCGAAAAGGGCTGTCGCCGGTCGTCATCTCGACCCCAATGAGACACGCCAGGACACGATCGTGGGCACCGACGCTCTGCTGGCTAACAGCATGACCACGAACGTCACCCGCAGCCGCGACAGGGGAAACACGCTGGACATCGCCGACAATCCCATTTACGTCACACACGAAAAATACGTCCTGATCGACAACAACGGTTACCTCACAGCCGTCCGCGCCGGTGAGATGCAAAACTGGCAGGAGGCGTCAAAGCATGTCGAGTTCGTACAGGCCCCTCAAACGATAGAGATTCCCCGCGTCGGGGAGTTAGTCAAACTCGAAAAAACACTGGTCAAACCGAGCGACGAAATGGTCGTCCGCTTTGACTACCAATGGAAAGGAAGATGATTATGGAACGCAAGGCAATCATTTGGGCGAC